>JBAQWH010000160.1:0-17214 GCA_049298815.1 Thermoanaerobaculia bacterium
CGCGACGCGTGAGCCAGCGCGGCATCAGGTAGATGTTCCGCTCCGGCGCATCGCGCGGGAACACCGCCTCGACTCGCTGCGACCTGTAGTCGGCGCTCGAGGTGCGAAGGACCGCGTCGGCCGCGAGTGCGACCACGGGCGGGTGCTGCGCGACGACGATCTCGTTGCGGCTCATGTCGACGACCGACTCGGTCAGGAGCAGCGACCAGCGACCCCCGAAGCTCGACGACCGCAGCGCCTCCATCGAAGCAGGAAGCTCGATCGACCACTTCCGCGTCCCTTCTGCGAAGAGCAGCCGTCCCGCCATGCTGTACAGCCGCGACTCCGAGGCACCGGCCGAAAGGAGCGCGCCTGCGGGATCGGTCGCCTCCCATCGCACCTGGTGTGGTGCGTCCGCCGTCGTGAACTCGACCTGCAGATCACCATCGACGACCAGCCGCTCGCGGACGAAAACCCTCGTCTCACCTTCGGCCTCGGCCACCATCGCGAGGTCGTACGTCGCCGGCTCGAGGAGCGCCTCGTGCGTGTACGGATCGAGCGAAACGATCGAGCCGCGCGCCACGCCGTTCGTCGACCAGACGAGCTGCGGAAACTCGTGCGGTACCGTCGTCCTCACGCGACCCGCGCGGACCACGCCCCAGGGGACGTAGGCGTCGACGGCACCGCGCACCAGCTTCAGCCACCCTCCGAATGCAAGCCCAGGCTGCCCGGCATCCACTTTCGCGACGTCGACTTCGATGTCGACCGTCACGACGGTCTCGACGCCCGGCCTGAGCTCGATCTCCGCGGGCGTTGCGGTGATGGTCACCCCCTCGGGAAGCGCACCGGCTTCCGCACGCATCGTCACCGCCACGTCGAAGTCGCTCCGGAGGCGGATCGTCCTCTGCGCGCGCCACGTCGCCGTCCGTCGGTCGAGCACGCCGAAGCCGAGTGGACTCGGCTCGATGAAGACGCTCGACGACAGCGCCGTCGGGATGTCGACGACTCCCGCACCCTGGGCCATCACCGGCGCTCCCGGAACGGGATAGGAGGAGTAGATGATCGCGGAGCGGACGCGCTCGGAGCTCCACGCCGGATGACCTTCGATGATGCGCGCTGCGAGGCCTGCGACATACGGCGCCGCCATCGAGGTCCCGCTCAACGTCAAGGTTCCGCCGCCGATCGCCGCGGAGCGGATCAGCACTCCGGGCGCGAGGACGTCCGGCCTCGGCGCGCTGCTCTGCGCCGCGGGACCGCGCGCACTGAACTCCGCGATCTCCCTCCCTCCGTCGACGGCACCGACGGCGAGCGCAGTTCGCGCAAGCGCGGGACTCGCGATCGAATGCTCCTCCCCCGTGTTGCCGACCGAGACGACGACCACGACGCCGAGCGCCGACGCGCGGTCGACCGCCTTCGATACCGGATCGTCGGGATGGCCCGCGCTGCCCAGACTGAGGTTGATGACGCGAGCGCGATCGGAGAAATCGCCGTTGCCGTCGGGATCGACGGCGCGCTCGAGCGCGGCGATCACGTGGGACTGCGCTCCCTTCCCCTTTGCGTCGAGCACCTTGTACGCGAGCAGCGAAACCTCGGGGGCGATGCCGGTCAGCTCGGCGCTCTTCGCAGCGATGATTCCGGCGACGTGGGTGCCGTGACGGTTGTCGTCCATCGGATCCGCGTCGTCATTGACGAAGTCGTATCCGCCGCGGACTTTCCGACCCGGACCGAATCCGCCGCCGAGCGCAGGGTGGTTGTAGTCGACCCCCGAGTCGATCACCGCGACCACCACATCGTTGCCGCCGGCATGCGTCGCGACGCCGGCGGCGGTCGCCGCACTCGCCTCCTCGATGACCGGTCCGGCAGTCACTTCGCGGTCGAGGTGAACGTTCGTGACGTACGGGAGCGCGAGGATCTCGCGAATCGTCGACGCGCGATCGAGCTCGATCGCAGCACCATCGAACAGGACGTCGAAGCCGCGGAGCACCGTGGCGCTCGACGCCGCGCGCGAGGCCGCAGCGGCGGGCGCAGCGAGACGCTCGAGATCGGCGCGGAAGCGCTGCAGCGTGTCGGTCGACGATGCTGCGATTCCGCTCCGGGGTCGGAACTCCACGATGTATCGCTCCGCGAGCGCAGGGAGCGCTGCGCAGGCGAGGGCAATCGCCGTCAGTACGCGCAATTTCATTTGGATCCATTTACGCGCGTGCAGCGCGTTCCGTCGTCACGTTGTGGTTGCGACTGCGGTACGGATTGCGGGCACTCGGGTTTCGGGGTGATCGGACTCGAGCCGCGGAGCGGCGGCATTTCGGCGCAGAAAAAGAACGGGCAGCGCCGCTCAGTAGCGGCACCGCCCGTTCTCACAAGGAGCGATCGCGAATCGGCGGCTCGTCGTCGAAGCGGCTCAGCCGATCGGGGCCCGATCGCGGTCCGCCGCCCTCCCTATTTCTTGATCGCGAAACGCAGCGCCGGCTTCGGGGCGTACCCGACCGTGTAATGCAGCTCGGTCTCGCTCATGGCGGTCGGGATCGCAAAGATCAGCGAGCCCGCGAACCTCCCGTCTGGCGCGATGTCGGAGTTCCCGAAGGTTGGCGGATCGGTCTCGATCCCCGTCGATGGCTCCCAGGACGCGCGGTTGCCCGAGTCGTCCCGCACCATGCCGAACGAGCCGGCTCCGATGCTCTTCGTTTCGCCGGAGACATTCTTCACCTCGACCGTCACGACGACGTACTCGTGACCGGCCGGCGGCTCCTTGGTCCAACCGCTCGCCTTTTCGACCTTCGTCACCCGGATCTCGAACGGATCGCTTTTCCCGAACTCTCCCGGCTGCAGAGGGCTCGCTTCCGCCGGCGGAGTAGCGGCCTCCGAGGCCTCGGCCGTGACATTCGATGCCGTGGCCCCTGCCTCGGATTCCGCCGCCTTCTCGCCGCATCCCGCAACGATGACGAATGCCAGCAACAGAGCACCAGCGATCAGGACCAGCGGTCGTTTCGAATTACCCTCGAGGCTCCTATCCATTGCGATCTCCTCTCTCTTCCACGATCGGACGCACGCACGGTTCGATCGTCACTTGAATGCGGCAAACGTCGCGAGGATCTTCTCCCGCTCGGGGTGATTCGCGAGGTCGTACTTCTCGACGGCGGCGCCATTCTCGAGCCGCGTCGCCTGACTCGTCAGGACGAACTCTCCGCTTCGCCACGCCTGCTCGCCGGTCCGCTGCACCGTCCCGTTCTGCTCGACGTGCTCGAGGAATCGTTTCCCGGTGCTGTTCAGGTTCTCCGGATCGAACTCAAGGACGATCACGAGGTGGTCGTTGAGGAACACCTCGTAGTGGCGGACGGTCCCGTACATCGAGTTGATGGTGGCGCTCCGGAGCTCGTTTCTCAACTCCGCCTTCAGGCCGGCGTCGCTCCAGGCCTTCAGCAGCTGCTCGATGCGCGTGCCGGGGACCTCGGGTGTGGGCGCCGAGGCCTCCGTCACAGCCGGTGGCTCGACCTTCTGCTCGGGCGTCGGCTCGACGCGCGTTTCGCTACAGCCCCCGAGCATGACCAGAAACATCATCGACGTGAGCAACATCATCCCTGCGGTTCGCTTTTTCACGGTTCGACCTCTCTCTTTCATTTCGCGACGGTAAGCGTCACCTTGACGCCCGCCGTCTCGCTCGCCGTCGTGTAAGCCGACGCCCAAGTACAGACGAAATGTCCTTCCATGATCACGGTGGCGGCAGCTGCCGGAGCACTTCCGGACACCGAGCCGGAGAGTGAAGGCGACTTGCTCTCCCCCGAATCATGCTCAATTGGTTCGCCGATCGGCTTGCCGCTCCTGTCGAGGAATCGGATGCTCGCCTTCGCACGGTTGTGTTTGAGGCCGACCATGGCTTTGCTCATGTCCCACTGGCTGCCCGCGACGGCGAGCGACACGGTCTGCCCCGGCTTGAAGGTACCGGACACGTTGTAGATGACCCTGCCTCGCGAGCGACTGAACGAGGCCGAGGTCAGCTCTCCGCCGCCGATGCGGAAGGTGTCCATCGCCGTCCCGCCCCAGGTCTTGGCGATGAAGCTGCCGGCCCGGGTCACCTGCGTCGGTTTGGCGTCCAGATCCAGCTTGATGGGAGTCGCCTTCGCGTCCTTCTGCCCCGGGAGCGCCGGAGTTTTCGGCACCGGCACCGGCGCGGGGGGCTTCGTCGCCGTCTTCGGTGCAGGAGTTTCCTCTGTCGGCTCTTCGGGCATCGGGGGCCCCCGCACGATCACCTCGCAGGACGCCTCCGCCTTCTGGCTCCGCTCGTCGGAGACGATCACGGTGATCGTCTCGTCGACGGTCGCGTCGCGAGTGAGCGACGCGCTCGTCTCCGCGAGCTGTTTCGATCCAGCTTTCCAGCGGTACGTGACGGATCCCTTTTTCGAGCTCGGGCTCCACACGTTCTCGGGGTGAGCCTCGAAGGCCATCCGCTCGCCAGGCCGGACTCTGTAGACGGTTTTGTTCAGCCGCACCGCGAGGTGGAGGGTGGGGCCGACTTTCTTGATGATCCTGTCGGCCTCTCGGAACGCTTGCTCGAACGTCAGAGGAACCGCCTCGTACCTCCCGTCGAGCGGTTCGAAGCGGAGGTCCTCCGGCAATGGACCCAGTTTGCCGCGCACGTAATTCGCGTGATACGACCTGAACGAGGCCGCGAGATCGACCATCTCTTTCGCGTATTTGTCCTTCAGTTCGTCCGTACGCGCTGTCTGATACTTCTCATTCGTCCGGAGTAGCCATTTCCAGTACGTCTTGAACCCCTCACCCCACGCCTCGGCTTCAAGCGGGTGCGGCCCGCCCCTCAGGTGAGACAGGTCTGACTTGGTCCAGGCCGCCTTCCACTGACGGGTGTGCGCCTGCTCGTGCATGAACGTCGCGGCCCAGTCTCCGACGGTGCGCCGCTTCGGACGCGCTTCCCTTCTGAGCTGCCTGATCATCTCTTCGTTGAAGGTGATGTTCGTGTTTCCGGCGACCACATGTGCATCGGTCTCGGGTGGGAGATCTGCAAACGAATAGTGGCCGCGTTTCCAGTTCTCCTCCCAGAGCCTCGCCGCCTCCGACTCGCCGACGTCCCTGAGGTAGGCGGCGACGGCCTTGACGGCGTCCTGTTTTTCCTGAGTCGTGTACTGAGCCGAAGCAGGGAAAGGGAGTAGAAGGAAAGCGAAGAGCGCTGCGATGAGAGACCCGAGTCGTATCCCGTACCGTCTCGACATCTGTCCTCCTTACCGAAGAGGGTCGCGCGGCGCTGGCGGCCCCGGACCAACGGGACGGATTGGCGCGCGGTGCTCTCGACGGTGCATCGACGCTAGAGATTCGTCGCCGTGACCACAAGCGCAGGACCGGCGAAGACGGGTGACATGAGTCACGGTGGGATGTCCGACGGAAGCCCGGGCCGGATAAGCGATGACCGGAGTTCCTCGGTGCCAGGCACCGCCTTCACGCGTCAGGATCGGGATTCCACCAGCACGGGCCCTTGTCGCGGCGTGCGATTGCGGCGCGTTCGCGGATCGCCTGCATCGCCGCGGCATCGAGCGGCACGAACGCGCGCGCGGCCGCGAACGCCTCGTCCTGCTCGTTCGGAAAGCTGAGGCCGAGGAGCGCGACGTCGGGGTCGAGCGTCAGCGTGTAGGAAATGCATTCCTGCACGGTGAGGCGCGGCAGCTGCGGCTCCGTCGTATCGGCTCCACCCGACGAGATCTTTCCGCGCGGCCGCTCCTGGAGCGGCTGGTTGTATCCGCTCGTGTCGCCGACGAGCTTCCCGGCACCGAACGTCTTGAAGCAGACGGTCCCGACGTTGCGCGCTCGCGCGAGCGGCAGGATCTCGTCGACGAATCGCGCGTCGACCCAGGCGCCGACCGGGAACATCACGACGTCGCAGAGGTCCGCTTCGATCGCGGTGCGGAGCACGTCGGGGTGGTGCGACGAGATGCCACGGAATCGCGCCTTGCCGTCGCGGATGCAGTGGTCGAGCTGCTCGAATCCGCCGCCAGGCTCCATGAGGCGCCGCAGCTTCTCCATCGAAGAGAGCGCGTGGAAGACGAACGCGTCGGTGTGGTCGATCCCGAGCCGCGCGAGGGATGCCTCGACCTGCGGTGCGACCGGCGCTTCGAGCTCGTCGATCTTGTCGATGACGAACGTCCGGTCGCGCACGCCGCGGACCGCCCTCCCGACGATTTCCTCCGAATACCCATCCTCGTAGCCGGGAGCGGTGTCGATCACGTTGAGCCCCGCGTCGATCGCACGCTTGACCGTCGCGACGCACGTCTCGATCGGAAGCCGCCGGTCGGCCACGTCTCCGATCCCGAGGGCGCTCGCCATGAACCCTGTGCGACCGAGAGGACGGCGCGGCGAAAACATGGTGCGATTCTATGCGTCCTCTCGCGTCCGGGACGCTCATTCGTACCGGTCAACAACGCGGATTCTCGACGACCGCCGCCAGGCGCGGGGCGTGTTCTTCTCGCCGTTCCCGGCGTGGACCGCGATCGCGTGCGTGAATTCTTCGAGCGCCAGGGCCTGTTGGAGCTGTTCGATGCCATCGATAAAGCGCGTTGAACCGCTGGACGGATTTCTCGGCGACGTGCCCATCCGGGAAGGTGACGGCGAAGCACAGTGGCGCATTCGAAACGAACGGACGATCACGACAAGGGAGTACCTGGCGTGGTGCAGCTGGCTGACGCGGGACACCGTCAGCCACGCGCGAGACCTGCACACGGAGCCGTTCGAACTGTAGCGCGTGAGTCCCGGCTGCGCGACTCGGCGACCGAGTGCCGCGTGGAGATCGGAACACACTCTCCTTCTCGTTTGCGGCACGGAACGTCGCGCAAGACCGGCAACAAGCGATCCGCAATTGCGTAAGGCGGTGATGGCGGAGACCGGATTGCTCCGCACAGGAACCGGAGGAATGACGATGCGCACGTTCATGGCTCTCCTGCTTTTCTCGACAGTCGTTTCCTGTGCTCACGTGAACGCGCCGTCGGCGAGCAGCGCAGCGAGGATCGACCGCGTCGAGCACGGCCTGGTCGCGTTCACGTCGCCGATGGCGATGTTCGACGCGGCCCGGCCTGCGGACGCTCCACTCGCGTCGTTGCCGGAACGGATGAAGCACTACCGGGTGCCGGGCGTCAGCGTCGCCGCCGTGGAGAAGTCGCGCCTCGCCTGGTCACGAACGTGGGGAGTCGTGCGCGCCGATTCCGGTGAGCGCATTGCGAACGACACCTACTTCCAGGCGGCGTCGACCTCGAAGACGGTGGCGGCCGCGATCGTCATGCACCTCGTCGACGAAGGGCTGCTGAACCTCGACGAGGACGTCAACGCGTACCTGCGGACGTGGCACGTCCGCGAGAACGAATTCACGCGAGAGCAGAAGGTCACGCTGCGACGCCTGCTGTCCCACCAGGCCGGACTCCCGTCCGGGAACTTCACCTGGAAGGAAGACGCCGGCGCTCCGACGCTGGCCCAGGTCCTCGAGGGCGAGGCACCCGCCACGAACAAGCCCGCCGTCGTCGAATGGACTCCCGGCAGCCGGTGGCAGTACTCGAACGTCGGCTTCGTCGTGATCCAGCAACTGCTCGAGGACGTGACCGGAAGGCCCTGGGAAGAGACCGCGCAGGAGGTCGTCTTCCGGCCGCTCGGCATGAAGCACAGCACGTTCGACAGAGCACGACTTCGTGGCGCGGAAGCGCTGCCGCACGACGAGCAGGGCACTCTGCGCGAGCCGCAGATGCCCCCCACCGCCGTGGCGCAGGGAGGCATGATGACCACACCCTCCGATCTCGCGCTCTTTGCCGCCGCGCTGATGAACGCCTACAACGGAAAGCCCAACCCGCTACTCTCCCAGCCGATGGCACGCCAGCTCCTCCACAAGGAGCTCGACCTCGACCCGAAGGTGTTCGGCGGCGCGTTCGGCGAAGGGCTCGGCGTCTTCCTCCATGGAGAGGGGGACGACCTCGCTCTCGTCTCGCCGGGAGCCAACACCCCCGGCGCGAACTGCTGGCTCGTCGCCTGGCCCGCGAAAGAGCTCGCCGTCGTCGTCATGACGAACGGAGCGCAGGGTGAGGTGCTGGCGATGGAGATCATCGCCGCCGTGCGGAGGGAGTACGGCGAATAGGAGCGACCGAGCCCGACTCCGGCGGGCACCGGAAACGAGGGAACGTCACCGAGTGGGCTTCGCTACTTCACTCCCAGTCGCAGCTCGTTCAGGTGAGCGCCCTTCGCCGTGGTACTGCGCGCCGTCAGCTCAGCGTCGGTATAGGTCAGCGACGCAATTCCGATCTGTGACCGCGCTGCGTCGAGCGCCGCTCGCAGCTCGCTCAGGTGCACTGCGCTGATCGTGACGGAGGACGAAAGGGTCGGGTCGGTGAAGCTGTAGCTCGGAAGCCCGGCAAGCGTGCGTACCGCATTGACGGCAGTCCGCATTTGACTCCAGTGAACGGCCCGGATCGCGGTCGCCTGTGGAGTGAGTGTCGGATCCGTAAATGCGATCGTCGTCGCGAGCTCTGCGCTGCTGTCGCTCGAATCGGTGCTCCCGTCGGACGCGCGGACTGTGTAGAGGTACGCGTTGCCGGATGTCACGGTGCTGTCCGTATGACTGGTGCCGCTCGTCGAGCCGATCTGCGTGAAGGTGGGATAGGTGCTGCTGCGAAAGATCTTGTACGTCGTCGCTCCGGACACGGTGTTCCACGCGAGTGCGACGCTGGTCGTCGTTGTTCCATCCGCGGTGAGACCCGTCGGTGCCGCGAGCGTGACGGCGTTCACCGTTGCCCGCCAGATTCCTCGGCCAAAGGTGCCGACGAGCAGAACCGCGGGAGCGTCGGCGTACCACTGAAGGTCGCGGACCTGCACGTTGGCCGGACCCTGGTTCGTCGCGGTCCACGTCGCCCCGCCGTCGCTGCTCGCGAACAATCCGACCATCGTGCCGACGTAGAGCCATGACGCGTTGCTCGGGTGCTGCTGAATCGCAAAGACGCTGGCGGACGGCAATCCCGGCACGCTCGCCCACGTCGCTCCGCCGTCCTCCGTCTTCACCAGGCGGTTCGCGGAGAACCCCGATAGTCCGATGAAGACGCGGCTTGCGTTCGTCCGGTCGATGTAGATCCGGAGCTTGCTCCCGGTCGGAACATTCGTCACCTGCGTCCAGCTCGGCGAAGTCGCCGTGCCGTTCGCCGTCGTGTAGACGGCGCCGTTCTGGTAGGAGACCCAGATGACGTCGGAGTCGGTTGGAGCGACTGCGATCGCGGTCACTCGGCTCTTCGTGCCGTTTGTATTCAGGACGCCGCTGTGGATCGCGGCCCAGGCAGGGGGCGTCCCGCTCGAGACGTCGTTCGCACGCCAGAGCGACGCGGCGCCGGCGAGCATCCGGCTCTGGTCGTTCGGATCGAGGATGAACGGAGCGATGAACATCGAGGTGCCGCTGTAGCCGCCGCAGGTGATGTCCGTGATCCCCTGACAGATGAATCCCGTGGTCGCTCCTCCGTCGGTCGAGCGGTGAATGCCGAGGAACTGTGTCGAGCCGTAGAGGATGTTCGGATTCGTACGGTCGGCTGCCGTGGCGGCTCCGTCGTGTCCGCCGAGGCCCGAGGCGAACCGCCACTTCGCGGTCGGATCCGAAGCGGTGGTCCTGTGGTAGCGCGAGGCGACGTCCTGCGCGCCGAAAATCAGGTTCCCGCCCCTTCCGGCGACCGTATAGGCCTGCGTGACGAGCATGCCGGTGGGAGCGAGGTACGCAGGAGCCGTGGTGTAGACGGTGTCGATGTCGGTCCAGCGGTAAAGGCCGCCGTCGTCGAAGAGGTACACCTTCTTGTTGGTCGTTCCGTTGTACCCGGGATCGCTCACCGCTCCATGAAAGTCGACCCAACCCCACCGCGGCTCGGTCCAGGTCGGCGCGACGGCGGACGCGTCGCTCGTCACCATCGCCCACCCCTCCACGACGACGATGTGGTTCGCGTTGGTGGGATCGACCCAGAGGCCGCCTGTGTAGCTCAGGTAGTAATTGTTGTAGAAGAAGTCCGCTGGCGTGGCGACCACGCCCCACGACGTCCCCCCTGTCGCCGAGCGGTAGAGCTGCGTCGTGCCGCTGTTATTGACCAGGGCATACATCACGTTCTGGTCCGATGGTGCGAGTGCGAGCCGCGTGTAGCTCGCACCGGTGACGGTCGCGATCACGTGAGAGGTGTACGTCGTACCGTCGGTCGCTACCTTCACCGTGCCGTCGTCCGCCGCGATGACGCGTAGATTGCGGTTGGACGGATGAATCGCGACGTTCCGGGCGGTCGTCGTCGCCGCCGCAATCTCGGTCCAGCTGGTGCCGCCGTTCGTCGTGATGTACGCGCCGCCATAGGTGGCGGCAATGACGGTGTTCGAGTCGGCGGGATCGATTGCCAGGTCGTAGACATACTGGAACGCACTGTCTGTGGAGGGGTCGGTCGCCGCGAGCTGACTCCAGCTGCTGCCCCCATCGGTCGATTTGAAGATGCCGTCGCCGCCGAGTCCGGTGTGCGACCCCTGCGCGCCGGTCGCGACATAGATCGTCGACGGATCCGCAGCCCTCATCGCGAAAGCCGAGATCGACAGCGATCCGAAGAAGTCGTCCACTGCCTGCCAGGTCGTGCCGCCGTCGGTCGTCTTCCAGATCCCTCCGCCGTCGCTCCCCGCCCACATCGTGTTCGGCGACGTCGGGTGGATCAACAGGTCGTTGATCCGGCCGACCGGATGAATGTAGCCGGTGACATTCGTCCAGCCCGTTGGGGAGGAGGGGAGTCCTGCGATGGCCGACGCGGCGACCATCTGTTCGTCGGCGCGGAGCTCGAGCGTCATCGCACGCCGCTGTCGGAGCGCACGCGAAAGGCCGTCAGGCGGGACGAAGCCGTTTTCGTCGCCGATCGTGAATCGCAGCCACTCCTCGCGCGATTGCGAGACCTCGCGCTTCGACTGTCTTGCTGCGCTCACGACCCGTTCGACCTCGGCCGCGCTCAGGTCGCACCAGTTCTTCTCGGTTGCGTTCCTGCGATTGAGGACCCGGAGGCCGCGGCGCAGCCGCGACTCACTGAGACCCAGGACGTTCGAAAGCTTCGCGACGATCGCACCGTCTTTCCGAGCGCAGGTCTTGGCAACGACGGACTGCGCACAGCGCACAGCCTGAATGCTGGAAAGCTCCACTTTCGACGCACATGGATCGCGTTTGACGGCAGCCGCTTCGGTGCCCGTTGCTGTCAGCAATGCGAGCAGCGCGGCACCGCACGTCGAGAACAGCAGTGGCCTGCGCTGACAGGAAGGCACGCCGGACATCGTCACCTCCGAGCGACCGATTCATTCGATGAGGTTGAGGCCGCGATTTCATTCGCCCCCTACCCGCGCCGCAATGACCCCAGTCACCCGATTCTCGTGACACCTGACCGTGAGGTGCCCTCGCAGAACACTCGCGCAATCTCCGGCTCCCTGGCGTTCCGCAGATGCTCAGCCGCAAGAGACACAATGAGCGGGAGCTCTCGCACCTGAGGTTCTCAGCGCTTTGCCTTGCGCCTCGCACTTCTGATGCCGAGCGCCACCGCGCCGACCATCAGCACAATACCCAGCAGCGCCGCGCCGGGAGCGTCGTCGGTTTCCCCGACATGGATGCCGGCAGCGGCAAGAGCAACGCCGACAATGACGAAACCGAGCGCCATCAATAGCCTCGTGACCGGGACGTTCATGAGAGACCCTTCATTCCGCGCCAGGTAAACACCGTTGAATCGGACATCAAAGCATGGCCGAGCGACTTCGCCTGGCACGCCGAGACCAGGCTAGATGTCCGTAGGGTCGCCGAGCGTCTCATTGAGTGCCACTGCTTCCTTGGTGAGTCGCCTGACGACGGAGGCACTGATGGCCTCGTCCTCGTGCAGCGTGACTGTGGCCATCTCGTACTTGCCCCCAGGCTTCAATCGTTTCTCGAGCTCTCTCAAACGCTGTCCTCGCCAGAAGCCGAGCAGAACGCGCTGACCCTCGGCCCGGATGACGAGTACGGGGCCGTTGGAGAGGTATACGAGGTTCCCCCACTTGATGACCTCTTCGAGCCCTGCTTCGGCAAGGACGGCAGCCCGGAGCTCCGTGACGGAGGCGCGCTGCCAGCCGGAAAGGGCCTGGACATAGGCATCAGGGCTCGAGGCCGGAACGGTCTTCTTCATCAGCTCGGCCCCTCGCGGCCGCATCCAGGGTAGCGGTCAGATGGACGTGCAGGTTCGTGTTGAGGCTGCCCGATCATTGGCCGAGAGGCGGTTGCCACAGTTCTACTTTGTTTCCTTCTGGATCGATGACCCAGGCGAACTTCCCGTACTCGGACTCGTCGATCTTATCGAGAACATTACAGCCTTCTTCGCGAAGGACCTGGACGAGGGCGTGGAGGTCCTCCACCCGGTAGTTGACCATGAAGGTCGCGGTGCCAGGCGCGAAGTGGCCACTGTCCGCAGAACCAATGGACCAGATCGTCGTTCCGGCAAACGGCTTCCCTTCATCGTCGGTCCAGGTGAAAGCCGCGCCACCCCATTCCTGGACATCGATTCCGAGGTGCCGCTTGTACCAGGCCTGCAGCGCCTGAGCATCCTTCGCTTTGAAGAAGATGCCGCCAATGCCAGTAACTCGCTTCATGGAACCTCCGAGGTTGGGTGGTGGTGGTGGGAGAGTGTCATTCCCGCGGCCCGACGGGGTCAGACGGCTGCCCCGGGTGCGGCGATCGTAATTCGAGCTCACGCCATTCTAGAGCTCGCGGCGGGCCGAGGTCCGCTGCACCGTGAGTTGATCGGGGGACGGCAGGCCGTGACCTACTCGATCGGCAGGGGGAGATGGTGCATGCGAAGGAAGGAGAGCTTGTCCCAGTAGCCCCGCTGAAACTGGATGAGGGCGTCGCGGACGTGAAAGAAGCCGCAGCCTCTGAGGCCGAGAGGATCCCGCCACTCGAGAATCGCCCACTCACCCTCTTCGAAGAGATTCTCGACGATGCACACCATCGTTGCCCGGGCGAATTCACGCTCGAACATCTCCCGAATCGCGGCCCTGCCTTGGACGGGCTGTTCGGCTACCTGGTGATTGACGGCCGAGTCGGCGTAGAGGGCAGCGAGCGCTTCGGCATCGCTGCGGTTGAACGCCTCGACCCACTGCAGGACGACTTTCTTCGGAGTCACTGGTTTCTCGATTCCGCGCGCCTGATGCCTCAGGCGACGACGTTCCGATTCAGCGATCGGTGTGGCAGGTTCGAACTTGAACTCAAGCGCCGGCTAGAAGCGCAGCCGGTAACCGGCCACCCGGATAATGTCGTCCGCATCCTGGTACTTCGCAGCGTGAAGAGCTTCGACAGCCGCGTGATGGGCCAACTCTTGTTCGCCAAGAGGACTTACGTAGACGGCACTCAGCGGGAGGCGGCCTCCGGAACGCAGATCGGTCGTCAGAAATGGTATCAACGTGCCACTGCGTTCACGGAACGACAGATCATCGGACTCGACCCGGTACTTCGCGACACGCCATTCCTGCTCTTCCGCGAACGCTTGTGTCTTGATGAAGATGAACCGCTCGGTAAGAGCGATAGCCAATTGAAGAAGAAGCTGGCGGTCGAACTCCGCCTGTTCGACATCGGGATACTTATCGCGCAGCCTTTTCCAAGTATCGACGGACCGGTCCACGACGCGGCGAATGCTGGCTACCTGCTCCTCCTCGTTGTATATGACCTTTCCAAATGCGAATAGACCTGACCCACTGAATAACTCATTGATGGCCGAGCCGTCGAATCCCAAGGAGTACCCACCTGCTTTGCAGTACGCCCTCCACTGACTGAGAAGGTTTCCTTCGGCTGAGAAACTCGCGACATACCATGTCTTGAACATGACGTGCGTGACGAGTGATTGCGTTACGTCGAACAGAAACTGCTGCACTCGTTCGTCCGACTCTTCCGCGTGAAGATCCCGAACTATTCTCGCGAAAACTGAATAGCTACCATGATCGAACCAGCAATCCCAAGCACGCCCCCGATAACCGCCTCGCTGCCGGTAACAGTTGCACTGCTCATCATTTCGACAAAGCTGGAAACCGCTACACCGAGAAGGATGCCGCCAAAGGTGCCAACCAGTGTGAACAACTTGCGTCGCCTTCCCGCCACAAGACTCTCGCTCGCCTGGGCGACATAGGCGGGAGACACGGTATCCGCCTGATGCCGACCCATGATTCGAACGGACTCCACAATCAGGTCATCAACAAAAAGGTCGACACGTGTCTGAAGTTCATCGAAACCTTCTGGTGAGAACGGCGACGGATCAACGTGCCTAAGGTTGGCCCGCACGGTCATGGCCAGACTTCCGGCAGAACTTTGCGCTGGCAGGTTACTCATGAAGGTCCCTCTGGTGTCGCACCAAGTCAGCGGAGCTGAGAGCCCGTCGATAAGCGCTCTTGATCTCTGCGCGCAGCCGCGAAAGGGCGTCCGGCTCCTGTTCGCGTCTTTTCTTAAGAAGTCCCACAACCTCAATGGCCATGACCATCGTTATCGTGAGGATCATCAGTCCGACGCGAAACGCAGGAGTCTCGACGAACTTCCCGAGAAGTTCGCCCGTGGCTACGGACGCCGCGAGGACCGCCATACCGATGGACGCTACGCCTGACAGCAGCGGCAGGATGCGTCTCAGAAAGTGCGCAAAGCGATGCCGATTGCTCGTCTCAGAAGCAGGCATAAGATGACTCGGCGATATTCTAGTTCAGTAGCAAGTCGTTCGCACGTGCGGCCCAACTCAGAGTTGTGTCTTTACACGGCCATCCAATGAGGAGGAGGCGTTGCGCCGCGACGACGAGAACCTCACGATCACCGCTCGCGCCTTCGCCGACGTGCTCCTCAAGGTCATCGGCATCCGTATGCTCACTCATGCCGCGCTCGGCCTCCCTATCGTGCTCTCGAGTGTCTCCCGGTTCCTTCGGCGTCCGTCCATCGCCGAACTGCCCGACTTTGGCGCGGCGTTCATCGCGCCGTACGTCCTGTCCGCCGTGGCCGGGGCGGCTCTGCTGCGCTACGCGCCAGCGATCGCCGCGTGGATCGCGCCGGACGATACGGAAGCCGCGACCTCAGGCGATCAGACGATCTCGCTCGAAACGATCGCGTTCGGCGTCCTCGGCGCGTACCTCCTCGTCCTCGGACTCCGCGACCTCGGCTCGAGCGTCTACGAGCTGGCCACCCGTCCTCCGACGGAGAGCCGTCTCCTTGGGTATGCCGCGCAGCAGGCCCCCGGCAGACTCGTCGGCGCGACGGTGCAAGCCTTCGCCGGAGCGGCGCTCCTGCTCGGCCGCAGCGGCATCGCGCGCGCGTGGCGAACTATCCGCAGCGGAGCTCAGGCGGAGTAACCGTTCTGCGGTGTCCGCCCCTTCACTTGCAAGGCCGCGCCAGGCGGCTCAAAAAAAACGCTCTCTCTTCAGAATCTCCACCCGACTCCGCCCGTGATCTTCAGGAAAGAGTCGTACTCGAGCACCTCGTCGTTGCGGAAGAGCGCTTTCATCTCCAGCCCGACCGTGAATGAATCCGAGATCCGGAACTCCAGCCCGCCAACGACCTGCGGATCGAGGTGATCCGAATAGCGCTGCCCGATGATCGTCAACTCCTCGGATGTGAGGTCCGGTGCGGCGACGTACCGGACACCGGCGCCGACGAACGGTTTGAACCGCGTGTCATTGACGAAATGAAAGCGGCCGGTCAGGTCGATCGGGTAGGTGCGAAGCATCGCTTCCCTGCACACCCTCGGACTTTTCCATCCGCCCGAGCACGAGCGGACCACCGGGTCCTCCATCGCCACGGCCAGCCCGGTCGAGAAGCGGGGCACCCACTGACGTTGAAAAGAGAGACCGTAACTCCGGTTCGAACGTTCCTCCTGTGACTGACTCAGAAAGAGCGCGACCTGGTTCTGCTGCGCGAGCGTTACGGCGGACAGTGAGCTGATGAGGAAAACGAGAACCAGCGTTCTTCGGATCATTGGGACCTCACAGGTTCGATGCATGGACAGCGTTCAACTGATCACGGCGAGGAGAACCTCTTTCGGTTGGTGATCAGCACGATGGCTCACCCATCCGGCGGGGTCATGGAGGCTGCATGAGATTTTTATGGGGTAAGGTGACTGGCAGTCTCGACAAGTCATGAAGATCCGGTTCGGGGAATGCCTTCTCGACACGGGAAGCCGTGTTCTGGAGAGGTGCGGTCGGACGGTCCATCTGACGCCGAAGGCGTTTCAGCTGCTGACCTTCCTCGTCGATGCACGACCGCGTGCGCTCTCCAAGGGTGACCTTCAGGATCAGCTGTGGCCCTCCACGTTCGTCTCCGAGGGCAACCTGGCCACGCTCGTCAAGGAGTTGCGCATCGCCATCGGTGACGAAGCCCGCCAGTCGTCATACATCCGGACGGTCCACGGCTTCGGCTACGCGTTCTCCGGCAGCGTGGAGGCGGCGGAAGAGCGAACGCTTTCGATCGTCGTCCTTCCGTTCGAGAACCAGACCGGCGATCCCGAGCTCGATTACCTCTGCGACGGCGTCGCCGAGAACGTGACCAACGCCTTTTCGCGTCTCTCCCGCTTCCGGGTCGTGTCGCCGCGGACGGCCTCCCGCTGGAAGCACTCGACAGCCACGCTCGAGACCATCGGCAGCGAGCTTCAGGTCGAGACGGTGATTCACGGCCGGGTCAGCGGCTCGGCGAAGGACCTGACCGTCCAGGTCGACGCCGCCGACGTCGCGTCGGGGACGCAGATCTGGGGCAATCGTTTCCGTTCAGAAGCGGCCGCGGTGTTCCGCATCGAAGAGGACGTCGCAGCGGAAGTGGTCGGAGCGCTGCATGTTCGCCTTTCCCCGAATGATCTCTCGCGGCTCGTCCATCGATACACGTCGAATCCGTCTGCCTACGATCGCTATCTGCGCGGCCGGTTTCAATGGAACAGGAGAACCGAGGAGGGGCTGGGGAAGGCGATCGAGCACTTCGAGCGGGCGATCGTCGCTGATCCGCAGTACGCGCTGCCGCATTCGGGCATGGCGGATGTCTACGTGGCGCTGGGAACGCGCGATCTCATGCAGCCGCGTGAAGCGTTCGCGCTGGCGTTGCAGTCGGCGAGCCGGGCGCTCGAGCTGGCGCCCGACCTCGCCGAGGCTTACGTGTCGCTGGGAGCGATCGCGGAAGTACATCAGTGGGACTGGGCCGAGGCGGGAAGGAAGTACCGGCGAGCGATCGAGCTGAGTCCGAGTTACACC
>JBAQWH010000161.1:0-30726 GCA_049298815.1 Thermoanaerobaculia bacterium
GCTGAGCGACGCCGACCGGCGGACGCACCTCCGGCGCGTACCGAACCCGCTCATCCCATCAATTCAAAGCAGGGGCTTGGGTCAAGGGGCGGCGAGCGTCACTCGATCGGATTCATCGACCTCTACAAGCAGGGCCACTTCGTGCCCGAAGCGAAGCAGGGGTCCGACACCGCCTCGATGAAAGCCGGTCTCCTGAACTCCGTTAATTGACAAGTATTCAAGCAACTGCTTGAATAGACGTGATGGCCGAGCCGAAGAAGATCCTCTACGAGCAGCTCGCCCGGATGGCGAAGGCCCTCTCCGCCCCCGCCCGCGTCGAGATCCTCGACATCCTCGCGCAGGGGCCGCACACCGTGGAGCGGCTCGCCGAACTGGCCGGGCAGTCGTCCGCGAACGTCTCCCAGCATCTCAAGGTCCTCCGCAGCACGCGCCTGGTCGATGCCACGCGTAAAGGGACGTTCATCGAATACCGGCTCGCGCACCCCGAGGTTGCAAACATGCTGGTCGGACTTCGCGAGGCAGCCGAACGCCATCTTCTCGAGCTTCAGGCCGCCCGGGACGAGCTGACCCTTGCCCGCGAGGTCGAGCGGATCGGCCGCCGCGAGCTCCTTCAGCGAATGCGCGCGGGGGAGGTCATCCTCATCGACGTGCGGCCGCCGAACGAGTATGCGGCGGCGCACCTCCCCGGTGCGCTCTCGATCCCGCTCGGGGAGCTTTCCAGGCATCTGAAGGAGCTCCCGGAATCGAAAGAGGTGGTGGCCTACTGCCGCGGGCCGTACTGCATGCTCGCGGTCGAGGCGGTCCAGCAGATGCGACGCCGCGGCCGCCGGGCCCGCCATCTTCCCGACGGGGTTCTGGAGTGGCGCTCCGCCGGGCTTCGGATCGAAGAAGGGGAGTCGCCTCAACCTTCCTGACGGGCAGCGCTGCCCGCAGTCCTCAATTCCCACCGCGCACGAAAGGAGCTCGCATCATGAACACGCTCTTCATCCTCAACGACCCTGCCTACGGAACCGAACGAAGCTACAACGGGCTTCGCCTCGCCCTCTCCCTCCTCAAGCGGGAGGGAGAGGGCGTTCGGGTCTTCCTCATCGGCGACGGCGTCACCTGCGCCAAGAAGGGACAGAAAACGCCGAACGGCTACTACAACCTCGAATCGATGATCAAAGGGATCGTCAATCGCGGCGGCGAGATCGCTGTGTGCGGCTCGTGCATCGACGCGCGCGGCATCGCGGAAGCGGAGCTCGCCGACGGCGCGTCGCGGGGAAGCATGGAACAGCTTGCCGGGTGGACGGCGGACGCGGGCCGCGTCCTCGTCTTCTGAGCGGAGACTGCCATGGCCGCAAAGCACATCGTCATCCTCGGCGGCGGGACGGGAGGCATCGTCCTCGCCAATCACCTCCGCGAGCTGCTGGCGCCCGAGCATCGGATCACCGTCATCGAGCGTTCCGCAACCCACGCGTTCGCACCGTCGTTTCTCTGGCTCATGGTCGGACAGCGAACGCGTGCGAGCATCACGCGCCCGCTTCGCACGCTCCTCCGGCATGGCATCGAGCTCGTGATCGGCGAGGCGAGCGAGCTCGATCCGGCGCAGCGCCTCGTGCGCGCCGGCTCCGAGACGATTGCATACGACACGCTCGTACTCGCGACCGGCGCGGAGATGAGCATGAATGGGCTGGCCGGCGCCGAGACCTTCTTCACGCTCGATGGGGCCGCCCGGCTCGAGGGGGTTCTGCGCGAGTTTCCGGGCGGTAAGGTCGCCGTCGTCGTGGCGTCGACTCCGTACAAGTGCCCTGGTGCACCCGCGGAAGGCGCCATGTTGATCCGCGACCATCTCCGGCAGCGCGGCGTTCGGGCGGAGGTCGATCTCTACACGCCGGAGCCCCAGCCGATGCCGGTCGCCGGGCCGGCACTGGGTGAGGCAGTCGTGGGAATGCTCGGGGAGCGCGGGGTCGGCTATCACCCCGGTCATGCACTGCGGTCGATCGGTTCGGGGACCGTTTCGTTCGAGGGGCGGGACACCGTTGCGGCCGACCTCGTCGTGGCGATCCCGCGCCACGCACCGCCGGCAATCCTCAGGACCGCGGCCGTCACCAACGATACGGGGTGGGCCGCCGTGGACGCCCGAACTCTGGCGACGCGCGACGACGCGGTCTTCGCGATCGGCGATTGTGCGGCCATCCCGTTGCCCGGCCGATGGAAGCCGGACGTCCCGCTCGCCCTTCCGAAGGCGGGCGTGTTCGCACACGCGCAGGCGGTTGCGCTGGCGGGGCGGATTGCGGCTCGGATCTCGGGCGCGCCGTACCTTCCCGAGTTCTGTGCGAACGGCTACTGCATGCTCGAAGCCGGTGAGCATCTCGCGGGTTTTGCGTACGGCGACTTCTACGGCACCCCGGCGCCCCAGCTCAACCTTCGGCATGTCGGTAAGACGTGGCACATCTCGAAGGTCCTCTTCGAGATGTGGTGGCTCGCTCCTCCAGGGTTGCGGAAGTCAGCGCTGAGCCTGGCGATGCGAGCCGGCGGCAAGGCGTACGGCATCCCGGTCGAGCTCTGATCGCCTGCGCAGGCGCACCCGACCTTGCGTCCTCCCGCGGCAGGAACTGCGCCCCCTCTCCGATGATCCGGATCGGCGGATCGATGGGCCCGCGAGCACGGCGGACCTCCATCGATTTTCGCGGAGGGACCATTTCGTGCAGACAGGCAGCAGATTCGGCCACACCACTCCAGGGACGCAATGATGCCGCCCTGGCAACCATCGGGAGTCCCTGAGATGACGAGCTGGAAAGTCGGGTATCTCATCGGCAGCATCGCCAAAGAGTCCATCAATCGGAAGCTCGCAGGCGCGCTCGTGAAGCTCGCGCCGAAAGAGCTGGTCCTGTCGGAGATTCCGATCGCGGATCTGCCGCTCTACAGCTACGACTACGATGCGGACTATCCTCCCGCCGGCAAGGCGCTCAAGGATTCCCTTGCGGGGGTCGACGCGGTCCTCTTCGTCACGCCCGAGTACAACCGCTCGATTCCCGGCGCGCTCAAGAACGCCATCGACTGGGCGAGCCGGCCGTACGGCCAGAACTCGTTCACGCGCAAGCCGTCCGCCGTGATCGGCACCTCACCGGGGAAGATCGGCACGGCCGTGGGACAGCAGCATCTCCGCAGCATCCTCGGCTTCTGCAACTCTCCGCAGATGAACTCGGTCGAGGCGTACATCCAGTACTCGAAGGGGCTGATCACGGACGACAGCGACGTGACCGACCCGTCCGTCGCGGAATTCCTGAGCAAGTACATGAGCGAGTTCCACCAGTTCATTGCCCGCGTCTACACCGCACTGCCGCGAAACGGATGACGCCGTTCGCGCGCACCGGCTGAATCGCAGCGATCCGCGAACCCTAGTGGCAGGCGATCGTCACTCCTTGCACCAGGGAACGGTGTCGATCGACGTCGTTCCCTGGGGGGTGTCAGTCATCAGTGTCAATGCTTGTGCTCTGCTGCAGGCGGCGCCGGGGACGCTTCGCCATGCTTCATCATCGGGCAGCCCGACATCGAATCACCCATGCCCTTCATCATGCCGCTCTGCATGTGCTGGGTCATGTGGCTCATCATCTTCGGCATCATTTCCATCGCATGCTTCTGCATCATGGCGCGCTGCGCGACGAGCTCAGTGACCACGGCAGCAGTCTTGTCGACCTTCGCCGAGCCCTTGGCCCGATTCATGTCGGCGACGAGTGTCTCCAGCTTCGCGTCCATCTCCGTCATGTGTTTCTGCATCGCCTGATGCTCTTGCATCATCGCGGCGCAATCGTGCGCCATCGGGGGCTTCTCAGCCGCGGGCATCTGAGCGAAGAGTGCGGGTGAGAGAAGAAGTGCAACACCGAGTACGAGGATCAATCTATTCATCGTGAGTCTCCATCTGGTCGTCGTTTTTCGCGTTGCGCGGAATTGCGCACCGTTGTGGGGCACCCCGTCGTTCGGGGTCGTCGGGCTGGGGCTCCAACCTGGAGGTAGCAGTTCTCGTCCGCACGCACGAACGTTGCCATGGAGAGTCAGGCCGAGTCGTTGCCAGAACGAGAGGACTCACAGTTTGACGCGGCGCAGAAGCTGCGCGTTGATCGCGACGACGACGGTGCTCGCCGACATCAGGATCGCCCCCACTGCCGGATGCAGCACGATGCCCCAGTGCGCGAGGACCCCGGCAGCGAGCGGAATGGCGACGATGTTGTAGCCGGCGGCCCACCAGAGGTTCTGGATCATCTTCCGGTAGGTCGCCTTGCTCAGGGCGATGATGCGCGGCACGTCCCGCGGGTCGCTGCGCACGAGGACGACATCCCCCGCTTCCACGGCCACGTCGGTGCCCGCGCCGATTGCGATCCCGACGTCCGCCGTGACGAGCGCCGGAGCATCGTTGACCCCGTCGCCCACCATGGCGACGCGCTTGCCCTGCGCCTGAACTTCCTTGATCTTTGCCGACTTCTGCTCCGGGAGAACTTCGGCGAAAACCTTGTCGATTCGCAGGTCGCTGGCGACGGCGTTCGCGACCGCGGTCGCATCACCCGTCATCATGATGACCTCGACCCCCTGCTCGTGCAGCCGGTCGATGGCCTCGCGCGATTCTTCGCGAATCGCGTCGGCGACCGCGAAGACCGCAAGCGGCGAGGTCCCTTCGATCACCGTGATGGCGGACTGCCCGCGTTCAGCGGCCTGTTCGATGGCCCTCTGCAGCTTGCCGTCGACGGTCACGCTCTGCTGACGCAGCAATGCCGGCCCTCCGATCAGAAGCGGTCGTCCGTTCACCACGGCCTTCACACCATGTCCGGCGATCGCTTCGAACTGCTCCGCTTTCGGGATCGTGAGCCGCCGTTCCTCGGCGCTCTTGACGATGCCCTGCGCAATCGTGTGCTCCGACTCCCGCTCCACGGCTGCTGCGAGGGCCAGCACTTCCGATTCATCGACTCCGTCTGCCGTCGTGATCTCGACGACTCGGAATTCACCGCGCGTCAACGTGCCGGTTTTGTCGAAGAAGACCGCATTGAGGTTTCGAGCCTCCTCGAGACCACGGCGGTCGCGTACCAGCAGCCCGCTGCGTGCGCCGAGAGTCGTCGAGATCGCCACGACGAGCGGAATGGCCAGGCCGAGCGCGTGCGGGCAGGCAATGACGAGAACGGTCACCACGCGCTCGACGACGAACGCTGCGCTCGCTCCGAGGGCGAACCACACCGTCGCGGTCAGGATCGCGGAGACGATCGCCACTACGGTCAGGTAGAACGCGGCGCGATCCGCGAGTGCCTGCGCGCGCGAGCGGGAGGTCTGAGCCTCCCCGACGAGCCTCATGATGCCGGCGAGCGCCGTCTTCTCTCCGGTCCCGGTGACTTCGACCCGCAGCGAGCCGGAGCCGTTCACGGTTCCGGCGATCACGTTCTCTCCTGCGGCTTTCTTCACCGGCCGCGACTCGCCGGTGATCATCGACTCGTTGACGTCGCTGGCTCCATCGCGAACGACTCCGTCCGCTGGAATGCTCGATCCAGGCCTGACCAGCAGCAGGTCTCCTTCGCGCAACTCCGAAGCGGGAATGTCCTCCGTTCGCTCGCCGACGATCCGAACGGCCGTGTCGGGAAGCAGTTTCGCGAGCTCATTGAGCGCGCCCTGCGCCTGATTGATCGAGCGCATCTCGATCCAGTGCCCGAGAACCATGATGGTGACGAGCGTCGCCAGCTCCCACCACAGATCCATTCCGGGGAAGCCGAACGTCACCGCCAGGCTGAACACGAACGCGACGCTGATCGCGAGGGAGATGAGCGTCATCATCCCGGGCAGGCGTTCCTTCAGCTCTCCCGCCGCACCACGGATGAACACCCACCCGCCGTATGCGAAAACGAGCGTCCCGAAGACGGCGGAGATCCAGCGCGACGCGGCCGGCCCCCCTGGCGCCGCGTAGCCGAACCACTGCTGGATCATCGGCGCCCAGACGACCGTCGGGACCGACAGCAGAAGCGTGCCCCAGAACTTCTGCCGGAACATGGCGACCGAGTGGCCCGTGTGCTTGTCGTGTCCTCCGGACTCCTGTCGGCCAGGATGGGCTCCGTGACCTGCATGAGCGCTGCGATTGCCGGATCCCGGCCTCGCGGTCTGCTGGCGTGCGCCCTCCCCATGAGCGGCAAGTGCGCCGGGGTCAGGATGGGCTGGAGGTGCGCCTGATTGGGAGTCAGCCGCGGTTCCTCCGCTCGGCTGCTCCGGATGGGGCGGGTGGAGCTCGGAGCCTGCCATCCGTTCAAACGATGCAAATCGCGTGCGACCTGAGCCGTTCGCAAGGCGGCGATGCATGGCCATCTCACCCTTCGGATCGACGTGGAAGGCCGTGAGGCACACCTCCCGACATTCACGTTGGTACGCTCCGCGCAGGCGAGCCCGAGGGAAAGTCGAGAAGGAAGGGGTGTGCCTTGAGCGCTGCAACGTGTGAACACATCAGGAACGTCGACGCCGTGAAACCGCCGGCGCGGCGCGAATGCGAAGAGTGTGTCGCGATCGGGTCGACGTGGGTGCATCTGCGAACCTGCCAGGAATGTGGTGGCACGCGCTGCTGCGACAGCTCACCGAACCGGCACGCCTCGAAGCATGCAAAGAACAGCAGCCACCCGGTGGTGGCGTCGGCCGAACCGGGCGAGCGCTGGCTTTTCTGCTATCCCGACGATCAGTTCGCGGAGTACTGAGATGAGCAACCATGAATGGCCGGCACTGCCGCTGGAGGAGTGGGCCGACACCTGCGCCACGCTCCACCGCTGGACGCAGATCGTCGGCAAGATTCGCCTCGCACTCACGCCGCCCGTGAATCACTTCTGGAACGTACCACTCTACGTCACGCCGAGAGGGCTGTCAACCTCGGAGATGCCCTGCGGCGACGGCCGCTCGCTCGACATCGAGTTCGACTTCGTCGCCCATGCGCTTCGCTTTCGCGTCAGCGATGGCCGCGCGCAGGACCTTCCGCTGCGACCCCGGAGCGTGGCGCAGCTGTACGGCGAGATCTTCGCGACCTTGCGACAGCTCGACATCCGGATTGCGATCTGGCCGCAGCCGGTCGAGATCCCCGGAGAGACCGTCCCTCTCGACAAGGATGAGACGCATCGCCACTACGACCGCGAGTCCGTCGAGCGTTTCTGGCAGATCCTGGTCCGCTGCGACAAAGTCTTCAACGAGTTCCGGTCGCGCTTCGTCGGCAAGTGCAGCCCGGTCCACTTCTTCTGGGGAAGCTTCGACCTCGCGGTGACGCGATTCTCCGGGCGGCCGGCACCGGTTCGCGCCGAGGCCGATTCGATCACGCGGGAAGCGTATTCACACGAAGTCAGCAGCGTCGGATTCTGGCCCGGGGACGCGCGGCTTCCGCTGCCGGCTTTCTACAGCTACGCGGCGCCGGAGCCGGAAGGCTTCAGGTCCGCAGCGGTCGCCCCGGCGGCGGCGTACTACCACCCGACTCTCGGCGGTTTCTACCTTCACTACGACGACGTGCGGGCGTCAAACGATCCCGAAGCGACGCTGCTGGAGTTTTGCGAGACGACCTATGCAGCCGCTGCTGAACGCGGTGCATGGGATCGCGCCTCCCTCGAGCGGCAGGACGAAGCGGCGAAATCGCGATGAAACAGGGGACAAACATGAACTTGAAAGATCAGGTCATCATCGTCACCGGCGGCGCGAGCGGCATCGGCATCGAGGCATGCCGCTCGCTCGCCCGTGAAGGGGCACGTCTCATCGTTGCGGACTACGACCTCAGCGGGGCGGAGAAGGTCGCCGACGAGCTCGGGTCGGCGGGAACCAGCGCGTTCGCGTTTCGCGTGGACGTCTCGAACGCCGAGCAGGTCGAGGCGACCGTCGAGTTCGCGGTCGAGAAGTTCGGCACTCTCAACGGGATCTTCAACAACGCCGGCATCGGCCTGACGAAGCCGTTTCTCGAGATGGATCCTGCGAGCTACCACAAGGTGATCGACGTCGATCAGCACAGCGTGTATTACGGCATGTACTTCGCGGCGAAGAAGATGGTCGCCCTCGGTGCGAAGGGGACGTTCGTCAACACGGCGTCGATCTACGGCACGATGGCGGCGGTCCAGAGCTTCAACTACAACGCCGCCAAGGCCGCCGTGATCATGATGACGAAGTCGGCGGCTCTCGAGCTCGCACCCCACGGCATCAGGGTGGTCGCCGTCGCCCCGGGGTTCATCGACACGCCGATCCTCGGCAAGGACCCCGCGATGAAAGAGTCGCTCGCCCGGCAGCACCTGCACGGGAAGCTGATCGCGCCCGAGAAGGTGGCGAGCGTCGTGACGTTCCTCTTCACCGACGCCGCGTCGGCCATCAACGGCAGCACCATCCCGGTCGACGACGGCTTCCTGATCTTCAAGAACAGCTGAGCTCCGGCAGGCTCTCGTCGTCTGCTGTGACACGGCACGCTCACGCCTGTGCGTGGACCTCCCCGACTGCGATCCAGTGGGAGGCGAGGTATTGATTGTCAATACACCTCTTGACGAATATCGATATTGAACTTATCGTTATTCGATAACGGAGGTATTGCATCATGGAAAGGACGGTCTCGTCATCTTCCGCGCTGCCCATCGCGCACGGCGCGCTGCGAATCCTCATCGTGCTGAACTGGCTGAGCGCTGTCGCGATCCTCGCGCTGCTGCTCGTCATGCCGAACGAAGCGTGGATCATGCACACGTTCCGGCTCCAGCCTTCGCCCGAGGCAACGCGTCTGGTGATGGGCCTGCGGGTGATCGCCGTGCTGGGACTCGTCGCGATTCCAATCAATCACGCGATTCTGAAGCGGTTGCTGGCGATCGTCGAGACTGTGAGCGCACGCGATCCGTTCGTTGCCGCGAACGCGGACCGGTTGCAGGCCATCGCCTGGGCGCTGCTGACGCTGCAGCTGCTGGGCCTCGTCGTCGCAGCGATCGCCAGGGCGGTCGCGATTCCCGGGCATCCGCTTCACCTGAGTGCCGGGTTCTCGATCAACGGCTGGCTGGCCGTGCTGCTCACGTTCCTCCTGGCGCGCGTGTTCGCCGAGGGGACGCTGATGCGCGAAGACCTCGAAGGGACGGTCTGACGTGGCGATCGGAGTCAGGCTCGACGACCTCCTCCACGATCGGCGGATGACGCTGACTGAGCTCGCCGAGCGGGTCGGCATGACGCTGGCGAACCTCTCGATCCTCAAGACGGGCAAGGCGCGGGCGATCCGTTTCTCGACGCTCGATGCGATCTGCCGGGCGCTCGAGTGCCAGCCTGGCGACCTTCTTCACCATGAGCCCGACCGCGAGGACCGTGAGCGGCCGGCAGCGACCGGCGAACAGCAGAGCTTCAAATGAAATCGGACGTCGTCGTGACGAGCGCTCCTGTCGGCACCTTGAATGCCATCCTCCGCCGCTTCTTCCCCCGCGTGATCGACAACTCCTGGCGTGGCCCGAAAGCCGCCCTCTGGCTTCTCGGTCTGCTGGCCGCGATCAAGATGGCCATGGGAGCGAACTCGATCTTCAATGGCTGGGTCGTCCTCGCCTCCGCCGACGGCGTACCCCTGCGGACTTATCCGGGCGCCGCGGCGCAGACGATCGTGGCCTTCTTCGCGCTCTGGGCATTGGGGCAGATTCTCCTCGCGCTTCTGGCGACGCTCGCACTCGTGCGCTACCGCGCCATGACGCCGCTCCTCTTCGCCCTCCTCCTAACCGAACACCTCGGCCGCAAGCTGATCCTTCAGTTCCTTCCGATCGTCCGCATCGGCAACGCACCGGCGTCCGCCATCAACGCGGCGCTGCTCGCGATGATGGTGGCGGGACTGCTGCTGTCGGTCTGGCAGCGCGGGGGTGCGCAAGCGCAGAAAGAATGACGCCGGTGGAGGCGCGCCACCACCGGTTCTCGAGCCATGGCTGGCTACGCGGTCACTCCCGCCGGACGGTGTTGCCACCAGAGGTACCAGACCACCGCCATGAGCGCGAGCGCCGCCCCGAAGGTCACGACGATCGTGGCACCGGTCGGCAGGTCGAGCTGGAATGAGGCGAGGATGCCGAGTGCGCTCACGACCGCCCCCATGACCCATCCGATGGCAAGCCGGGCTCCGATCGAACGGGCGAACATCATCGCAGCGACCGAAGGCACGATGAGATACGAGAAGACGAGCAGCACGCCGGCAATCGCCACCGACGACGTCACCACGAATCCGAACGAGACGTAGAACAGAAAGTCCCACCACTTCACGTTCGGGATCGACTCCGCCTGCCCCGTGTGAGCGCCGACGGAGATCGCCAGGAACTTCCGCCGGAACACGAAGTGGAAGATGCCGACGAGCGCGTAGACCACAGCCGTCTTGATCACCGTCGCCCACGACACGGTGAGGATGTTCCCGACCAGCATGTCCTTCAGGTGCTCGGTGCCTTCCGGCGCCTTGCTCATCACCAGAATGGCTGCCGCCGCCGACACGGCGTAGACGATCCCGATGATCGCCTCCTGGGGAATTCGCGTCTCGCGATGCACGCGTGTGAAGGCGAACGTCGCCGCGCCGATGACGGTGAATCCGAGCGACCAGAAGTAGGTCACCGGATCGTGCAACTCATGGCCAGCCAGGTACGCCATGGTCGTTCCGAGGGCCGCGATCTGCGCCAGCGAAAGATCGACGAAGATCACGCCGCGCTCGACGACGTGCACGCCGAGGTAAGCATGGATGCCGGTGAGAATCAGGCCGGCGGCGAAGGGAACCGCGAGAAACGCAAGCAGGTCCATCGGCTATCTCAGCGCGTTCACGAGCTCGGCGACGTTGCGGTCGAAGAGCTTGAAGTAGTCGTCCACCGCAGGCGTGCCTCCCACCGACGGATACATCACCAATACCTTCGCGCCGGTCCGCTCGGCAATGGAGCTCGGTGTCTTCAGGTCGAAGAACGGCTCGACGAGGATCACTTTCACCTTCTGCGCTTTCATCAGGTTGATCAGCTCGAACGTGTGGGACGGCGACGGCGGAACGCCCGGCTTCGGCTCAACGTAGCCAACCACGTTGAGCCCGTAGCGGCGCACGAAGTTCGGCCAGGAGCGGTGATAGGTGACGATCTTCGCCCCGCGATACGGCGCGAGCGCGGCGGTCCAACGCTTGTTCGCGTCGTTCATGCGGACCTTGAAGCTCTGCAGCCGCGCCGCAAAATACGGCGCATCGCCCGGCCGGATCTGCGAGAGACGCTGCGAGATCTGAATGGCGATGCGGATGGCATTGCCCGGCTCGAGCCAGTAGTGCGGGTTGCCGCTCGCGTGAATGTCGCCCATGGAACGGTTCACCGCGCCGGTGGGACGGTCGAGAATCTCCACTCCCTGCGAGGCGTCGAGATAGCCGCTGCCGCCAGGACGGATCTTCGGGTTCCGGCTCTGGTCGAGCAGCGGCGGCAACCATCCGAGCTCCAGCTCCAGCCCCACCACCTCAAACAGGTCGGCGTTCCGGAGGAGCGTGAGGTAGCTCGGCTTCGGATCGACGAAGTGCGGGTCCTGATATCCCTTCGCCAGCGAGGTGACGTCGACACGATCTCCACCCACCTCCCGCGTCAGCGAGGCGAGATCTGTCGTGGTCGTGACGACGTTGATCTTCTCTGCGCCGTACGACGCGGGTGCGATGAAGCCGAATGCAAACAGGAATAGAGACGCGAGTTTCTTCATGACGTTCTCCTAGAAGGTGTGCGCGCCGTGCGCGCCGATGGCGAACTGCAGCTGCACCAGGACCTCGGTCGCACTCAGCTCGTGCGCGTACCGGGACCGCCGGATCTGCGCCCGCAACTGGCTGAACTCCGAAGGTCGGAAGGTGAGCGAGACCGAAAGCGCGCGATCCGTGCTGCCGGGATCGAGCGGGCGATCGGCCTGGTCGAGACGCAGACCGGTCAGCCATCGCCGCGCGAGCTGGTAGTCGAGTGAGGTGTAGACGCCGAGCGCGCTGTCCGGCTGGTCGGCGCGTTTGTTCCGCATCAGTTCCATGCGCGCGATGAAACCCCGGCGCGTCGCCGTCTGCAGCGGCTTCCAGCGATAGGTGACGTCGAGCCCGGCAAACTGGCTGTGACCGTTGCCGGAGTCGATGCCGTCGTCGGTGGCCACGGTCCCGAGGGCGTAGCTCGTCCCGACTTCGAGATTCGTGCTCTCGGTCAGCTCCTTGAAGAGCTTCAGATGGCCGTTGTAAAAGAGGTCGTTCCGCTGACGCGACTCGAAAACGCCTTCCGCATTTCCGCTGAACACCTCGGCGGTGGCCTCCATGTAGAGGAACGGAACCGGGATGATCTTCGTCGTGGAGATGCCGCTGTCGGCCACCCCTTCTTCGCCGAAGAAATTCTTGATCACGAGCGGCTGGTCGACCCACGGACGGACGTGCGTGTGCCAGGTGTTGGCTTTCCCGAACGTTGCCTTCAGCTTGCCGACCCTGGCCGTGAGGCCGTAGGGCAGCGTGAGAAATTCAGCGAATCCTTCTTCGACTTCGGCCCCTTCCGGTCCGACTGCCACGAAGAACTTCGCGCGCGCATACGGATCGACGAATGCCTGAAACGCAATCTCGGCTTCCTCGAACGCCAGCGTGTCGCGCGGCTCGAATGGATTGTCCGTGCCGGCATGACCGAAGAACTCGCCGATCACGGAGATGTCGGGATTGAAGACGTTCCCTGTGGCGGGCGCAGGGTTGCTCACGACCTCGGCCGGCAGTTCGTCGGCCGGCGCCTGTTCGGGTGCAATCGCTGCGGCGGTTTCGGGAGGTGCCGCGGGGATCGGCTCCACGTTCAGCAGATCGTCGGAGTGCACCGGCTCCACCGCTGCAGGCGATCCGTCGAGGCGTGCTCTCAGCTCGGCGGCTTCTTTCGCGAGGGCGTCGATCTGCTGCTGCAGCCTGTCGAGCCGCGCCCGCATTTCATCGCGTTCGCTCTGCTGCTGCGCCGCCGCGGGCGCGGCCTGCGCGAAGAGCGCGGGTGCAGTCGCGAGAATGACGAGAGTGCAAAGGACTCTGGTCCACGGAACCATACAAAACCTCCGGACTTCGTGTTGATGTCGATGCTGCGATCAACAAAAGGAGGTCGAGGAGGGAGGACCGCGCAGCCATACCAACGGGCCCTGGCCCGGTCTCTCGGCGATGAACTGCAGCGGCGCGGGCACGATCGTTTGAGCGCGAGGCGCGCCGACTGGACGTGCTGACGGCGCGAGGGCGAACCCCCGCTGCCGTGCGCAGGTACCGCAAGGATGTTCGTGATCGCGCGTGCCACCGGAATGAGAGTCTCCGTCGGCGACCGTCGCGTGCGGCGCACGCGAAGTCGAAACCGTGGCAAGGCCCGGGGCCAGACCGTGGCGGTGGGGAGCCGCCGCGGCCCCGAGGATGACGACGACGAGAAGGACCGCGATGATGCATCGCGACCATCGTGCTCCCGCCATGTTCCCATCTCGGCTCACGTGCGTAAGCCTAGCCTTTCCGAGCAGTCCCGCGCCGCCGTTTTCAGGCATGCCGCGCGACCGTGCACGATCCCGGCCGTTATCGCTTTTTCCACTTGGACCGAACAGAACGCCCCTTGGCCGGCCACGAATTGCGGGGCGTTCATCCCGAAGCGACCCTTGGCCTCGAGCGGCCACGCCTTCTTTTGCCTATGGCATCGGCGGAAGGGCGTGGGAGGCGGAGTGATCGCCTCATCGCCGCGGCAGACGACTACGCGCGACTCATCCTCATGGCTATTTCCTGTAGGTGACGTGAACGCCGAGCTCGTCCGCCTTCGCACCCGCGGCGGCGAGCTTCTGGAAGCGTTCGAGGTCGTACTCCCAGATCAGGGTCTTTCCCTCGACGCGGGTGGCGTTATGCGACACGACCTCGAACGGCGCAGTGATCTTCCAGGCCACGCGCAGCGACTTGAAGGCGTCGTTCATCAGCTTCTCGGTCTCGGGATCGATCTGCGGAGCCTGTTCCTTCGCGTCTGCTTTGACTTCCTCGGCCGGGTTCTGCGGCTTCGCGCGAAGGCTGATGGTCTTGTCGGTCTCGATCACCTCGAGTCCCTCGAACGGTGACTCGATCACGGTCTTCTTCGTCGGATCGCCGCCCTCTCCGCCGCCGGAGCCGAGTTTGACTCCGACCAGGCTGGAGAGATTCTCGAATGCGAACTTCATCGTCGTGGTCATGCCGAATTCGCGCTCGGCGATGGTGGCGTCGAGCAGCTTCACGCCCGGTGGAAGGCCCTTCTCTGCCTCGGCGCGCGGGTCGGCGGTCGTACTCGACGACTTCTTCGCGTTCTTCTTGAACTCGGCCCGGGCTTTGGCGATGTCGTCAGCGGTGAGGGCCGCCGTATCGCCGCTCATCTCCTTCTGCACCTTGGCCATGATGGCGATCATCGGCTCCATGTCCACGCCGATCTTGAAGCTGGCCGTCCCGGAGAGGTCTTTCTTCAGTTCGATCGTCTCTTCGATCTCGAAGCAGCCGACGGCGAAAAGCAACACGATCGCTGCCGCGAGCACGCGGGGCTGATGGCTCATTCTGGACCTCACTTGTTTCGAGACCCTCAGTATAGAGCCGCCCGCCACGACCGCAAGAAAGCGGATCGCCCGCCGCGAACGAAACGCGCTTGGCGCGCTTGGGGTCAGATCTTCGATTTTCTCCCATCGTCCGGAGCGATGCGGCGCCGGCGTCCGCGATCAACGCGGCGCTGCTTGCGATGATGGTGGCGGGACTGCTGCTGTCGCTCTGGCAGCGCGGGCGGAATGACGGCGGCGCGATCCAATCGGCAGGTTGAGCGAAGGCCAATGGTCCGGCTCCACGCGTCGCCGTCAGCGCCGACCGCTGTTCGGCTTTTTCGGCGCCGGCTTTCGTGCGTCCTGCGCCTGGCCGGCCTCCGTGGCGGTCCTGACGTCGCGCTCTTCTTCTTCCGGCGGCAGGACGGCAGGGAGGCCGAGCGACTCGAGCCTCAGTTCGCGGCACCACCCTTTCGAGTGAAACAGGTGCTCGGCTTCCTGTTCCTCTCAGCCGATGAACTCCGACTCCAGTTCCGTCTGCGCCAGCAGCTTGCGATTGCGCACGAACTGCGCCGTAAATACGTCGGCAGGGACCGCGGGGCTGAAGTAGAAGCCCTGTGCGCCATCGCAGCGGCGGGCGCTCAGAAAGGCGAGTTGCTCGACGGTCTCCACCCCCTCGGCGATGACCTCCAGACCGAGGGTGTGCGCCAGGTGGATGACCGCATCTGCAATCGCGCTGTCCTGAACGCTACGCGCCAGGTCGCGCACGAACGTCTGATCGAGCTTGACCGTGTCGATCGGAAACTGTCGCAGATTGCTCAGAGACGAATAGCCGGTGCCGAAGTCGTCGACGGAAATGCGCACGCCCAGATCCTTGAGCTCTCGCAGCGTCTGAAGGGTCGACTCGATGTCGATCATCGCATCGTGTTCGGTGATCTCCAGCTCCAGCCGATTCGGATCGAGGCCGGGGGCCAGGGCCTTGCGCACGCTCTCGACCAGCCCCGCCTGCTCGAACTGGCGCGCCGCCAGGTTCACGCAGATTCGGAAGTCAGGGAGCGGCTCCATCCATTGACGGGCCTGGGCGCAGGCGGTCTCGAGGACCCAGGCGCCGATCGGAACGATCAGGCCCGACACCGTCGCGGTTCGCAGGAAATCGGCCGGCCCGATCAGTCCGAAGCGAGGGTGCGCCCAGCGGATGAGCGCTTCCGCACCGAATACGGCCCCGGTCGTCGGACTGAACAGCGGCTGGTAATGCAGCAGCAGTTCTCCGTTGCTGAGCGCCTTCCGCAGCTGCGACTCCTTGGCCAGATGCCCGGCAGCCTGCTCACCCATCCAGGCGGTGTAGAGCTGACAGTTGTCACGGCCGTGCTCTTTGGCCTGGTACATGGCGGCGTCGGCTGCCTTGATCAGCGACTCTGCGTCGTCGCCGTCGCCTGGATAGACGGCGAGTCCGGCGCTGGTCGTGACGAACAGCTCGTGGGCATCGATGACGATTGGCAGCCGGATCAGATCGATCACCTTGCGCGCAACGGCCATCGCCTCATCGGGACCGGTGTTCTCGAGCAGCAGGGTGTATTCGTCTCCTCCCAGTCGCGCCACCGTATCCGCCTCCCGCAGTCCGGCCCGCAGCCGGCCAGCCACCGCGACGAGGAGACGGTCCCCGATCGAGTGACCGAGAGAGTCGTTGACCTTTTTGAAGTGATCGAGGTCGAGGAAGAGCACGGCCAGGCTCTCACGCCGGCGGTTGGCCCGGCTCACCGCCTGCTCGAGCCGGTCGACGTAAAGCAGTCGGTTCGGCAGCTGCGTCAGGTGATCGTGGTAGGCGAGGTGCTCGACTTCGTCCCGCTCGCGCTGGATCTCCTCGGTCCGCTGATCTACGAGGGCCAGCAGCTGCTTCTCACGCGCCGTGTGCACGCGGACACGCAGCCAGTACAGGAGGCTGCCGAGGACCACCGCGAGCGCGGCGATCGACACGTAGAACCAGACCGTCTGGTGAAACGCCGGACGGAGCGTAAAGGCGTAGGAGGCGCCGACCTCGTTCCATACTCCGTCGTTGTTGCAGGCCGCGACGCGGAAGAGGTAGCGGCCCGGCGGGATGCTCCCGTAATAGGCCACCCGGCGCGTGCCGGCATCGACCCAACCTCGATCGTAGCCCTCCAGCCGATACTTGAAGCGGACCTTCTCCGGCGCGGTGAAACTGAGACCGGTGTAGTGGAACTCGAACTGCCTGCTGCCCGGCGCGTACGAGTTGCCGTTCGACACGGCCTTCCCGTCGACGCCCACGCGCTCGATGTAGACCGGAGGCGGACGCTCGTTGGTCTGCACGTTCGACGGATCGATGATGGCCACGCCTCGCATGGTCGGGAACCACAGCCTCCCGTCGCGTGCGCGCAGGCCGGCCGGCTGGAAACCTCCGTTGCATTCGCTGCTCTTCATGCCGTCGGCCTTCCCGAAGCCGATCGACGTGATGAAGCCCCTCTCGCCTCGGGCGTACTCCTCGAGCTCTTTCCGACTGACGCGAAAGATCCCGACGGGGGAGCTCATCCAGAGGTTGCCCCTTCCGTCATCGAGGATCGAAAGCACCAGATCGTCGAACAAGCCCTGGCGCTTCGTGTAGCGGGTCATCTGCCCCGACACGGCCCGCCGCGTCAGCCCGCCTGCGGTTCCGATCCAGAGCGTCCCGTCGGCGTCGCCGTGGATCGCGTACACGAGATCGTGGGTCAATCCCTCCCCGGCCGTGTATCTGGTGACCGCTCCTTTCTCGAGGCGCCACAAGCCGGCATCGGTGCCGAGCCAGAAGCGGCCACGCCCGTCGTCGAACATGGCCACCACCTTCGTCTGCGGCAACCCCGCTACCTGCGGAGTCGAGACACGTCCGTTCGACAGGAAGGCCACGCCTTTGTCGGTGCCTATCCAGAGGGTGCCGGCGCGATCGCGATAGAGGCTCCGCACGAGGTTGTCAGGCAGTCCGTCTTCCTTCGTCAAGCCACCCGCGAAGCGGCCGTTCCACCGGGCGACGCCGCCGCCGAACGTGCCGAACCAGAGATCTCCATTGCTCGCCTCGCCGATGGTCCAGACACGATCATGAGAAAGGCCGTCAGCCTTCGAGTAGCGGCTCACCCGGCCGTTCTCGAGCCGGTTCACGCCCATCCTGTACGTCCCTATCCAGATGGCGCCTCGCCGATCTTCGTGGATGGTCCGCGTGACGTTCTCGGACAGGCCCTCTTTCTTCGTGATCGTCGAGACCACGCGATTCTTCAGCCGATTCAGGCCGCCACCGTACGTTCCCAGCCAGAGGTTCCCCTCGCGGTCCTCGTAGATGGCTCGAACGAAATCGTCCGACAGGCCGTCGTCGGAGGTCAGGCTGTCGAAGCCGCCGTTGCCCTGCCGCCGGGCCAGCCCACCGCGCGTGCCGATCCAGAGGTTGCCCTCCCGGTCTTCGATGAGAGCCTCGATGGCGTTGTCGGGAAGACCGTCCGTGACGGTGAAGTGGTCGAACCGGCCGTGGTCGTACCGGTTGAGCCCTCCCGCGGTCCCCAGCCAAAGTGTGCCGTGGCGATCGGTGTAGACCGCCCAGACTCTGTCGTTCGCCAGACCCTGAGCGGAGGTGAACGAAGTGACACGTCCGTCCGCGTCGACGCGGTTCACTCCTCCCCCGTAGGTCCCCGCCCAGATGTTGCCCTCGGCGTCGGCACCGACCGAGATGACCTCCTCGGCAGAGAGCCCCTCCTTCTTTCCCCAGCTCTTGAACCGGCCATCTTTCCATCGTGTCAAGCCGCCGTTGGTACCGATCCAGAGGCTTCCACGCCGGTCGGTGAAGAGCGCTCTGATGAAGTTGCTGGGCAGCCCGCGGCTCGTGCTGAAGTTCTCGAACCGGCCGTCTTTCATGCGCGTCAGTCCGCCGCCGTTGGTGCCGATCCAGAGGTTCCCGTGCTCATCCTCCACCAGCGCCTGAATGTGATCGCTGCGCAGCGCGGGCGTGTTCTCGGGGTTGAACACCACGAATCGCACCCCATCGAATCGCGCCACTCCGAGGAGTGTGCCGAGCCACAGGTACCCATCCCTCGTCTGGACGATGGTCATGACCGAGTTCTGCGGAAGCCCCGATTCGATCTCCCACGCATCGAGCACGTAATCGGGAAGCGATTGCCGCGGCTGGAGCGCGAAGGCTGCCGGCGCCAGCGCGATCGTCAGCAGTGCAGAAAGGACAAATCGCTCAGGCGAGGGTCGTAGGACCCGAAAGCGGCTCATGGGGCTTTGACCTGGACGGCTCATTCTAACGTGCAGGCGCTCGGTCGCGAGGGTGCGTTCAGGTCGTCATCAAACGGGAGGGCTCACGGTGAGGAGTCGTATCTCGCGGTGGTCGTCGTCCGCATTCAGGCATGGCGTACGAGAGGGTGGAGCCGCACGCGGCACACGGCTCCACCCATCGAAGTCATCTCCCGGCCGACCGCCGGCGCGTGCTTTTCTTCGAGAAGCTGGCATTCACCGTCTGGGTGCGAGTCATCGAAACGACGCATGGCGCCGTTCCCGCGCAGGCCCCGCTCCATCCTGCGAATATGGATGTGCTCTCCGGCGTCGCGGTAAGCGTGACTGACGTGCCGATAGGGAAGGCGGCCGCGCAGTTGGAGCCGCAGTCGATCCCCTGCGGTGCGCTCTTCACGACGCCGACCCCGCTGCCGCTCTTCGTCACGGCGAGTGCGTAGGTGGTCGGCAGGTACGTGAAGAGCGCAGTGACACTTGTATCGCTGCTCACCGTCACCGTGCAGGAGCCAGTCCCGCTGCATGCGCCACTCCAGCCGTCGAAGCGCGAATCCTGATCGGGGGTCGCATGAAACGTCAGCGTCGAACCGACCGGCATCGTCGCGCTGCACGTGGCGCCACAGTTGATCGCGGCCGGAGTGCTCGTGATGACACCGCTGCCGCTGCCGGTCTTTGCGGCCGTCACGCGCCCCGGCTGCGGCGGCGTCGCGACAGAGACGGTGACCGTGGCCAGATTGGAGTCGACCGAGCCATCCCACGCTGCAAACGTGAATGTGTCGATGCCGGAGAAGCCGGTGTCCGGGATGTAGGTGGCGTTCGTGCCGGCGATCCCGGCGCGTCCGTGTGCGGGTCGCGAGACGATCCGCAGCGTGAGCGGATTGGAGTCGGCATCCACCGCACGAACCACCATCGACACCGGCGTCTCTGCGTTCGTCGAGGCATTCCCGTCACTCGCCACAGGTGCACGATTGCGGGGTGTCGATTCACTCGACGGCCCGTCGTGACACGCGTAGCAGCCGATCTGGAATCCCTGCCAGAAGTCTTTGGTGCCGAATTCGGTCGAGAGATGCCGGGGGCCGAGTGCGCGGGAAAGCACGGTGCCGCGATAGTCCGTCCCGTGACAGGCCCGGCACGCATCGCTGCCATCCTCGGCGATGTCGCCGTGCCGGCTCACCCATGACGACCCGAGCGGATGGAGTCCATGCGGGCCACCTGTGACCGCAGACGGCACGGAGACATGACAGCCACTGCATTCAGCGAGCACACCGGCGTGGCCCTGCAGTCTGACGCTCTGCACGTTGTCGTTCGCCTCGGTCGATGTGTACTCGGCGTGCGTCGAGCCGTGACAGGCCTCGCATTGCAGGCCGCCGTGGCCCGTCGAGAAGCGGTAGAGCGAGAGGCCTTGCGCCGGTGCATTCGGGTTCGTGGCGAATGTGGGATTCGCAGCGGTGCGCAGAACTCCCGGCGAGGCGAATGCGTTGCTGAACCGGATCTGTCCGGCGTTCGACGTTGCGGTACCGGTATGGCAGTTCTGACAGGCCGGTTCCTGCAGCCAGCCGATGCGCTGGATCGCGCCGACGTCACTCATCGAGCCGTGACAGCTCTGGCATTGCATCGCGAAGGTGGCATCACCCTGGACCGCCGCCCCCATGGCGCCGCGCAGACACTTCGTCTCGGCGCCGGGATGGCAGCGATAGCAGGCGCCGCGGTTCGCAGTCGACTCGAGGGTCAGGCCGTTCGTAGGATCGACGGAGTCACCGTGGCGGCTGTGAATGGCCGTCGTGAGCGGTTGGATCGTCGTTATGCCGAGACCCGGGAGCGCGTTCGACGGATGGCAGCGCGCGCAGAGGATCGGCTTCGTGCTGAGTGCGGTGGCGCGCAACCCGTCGCTCGCGTATCCCTGTGCGAGAAGTGCGTCGCGGTAGCGGACATTGCCCGCCTGATGCTGGTCGTGAATGGCCAGCACGTTGAGCTTCACGTCTTTCAAGGCATCCGGATCCCACGTCCAGCCGATGGCAGGCCGCGCGGCGGGTGCGCCGCCCGATGCGTGGCACGTGCTGCAGTCCATCTCGTCCGAGACGGGCAGGACCACGTCCGTCGTTGCGAGCACCGCTCCACTCGCATCGCGTGCGGTGAAGCGCATCATCGGGTAGTAGTTCTTCGCGCCTTTGTCGTCGAACGGCGTGATCGGCACGCCGACCGCTTCGAACCACGCCCGATTCGCATTGAAAGGCGCGGCACGCTCGGCGTTCGCGGAGCCGGGCATCAGCGCGCCGGCGAGTCCAACGTCCGGCGCGATGTTCGCGCCGAAGAGCGCGGTCACATACGACCAGAAATTCGTCTTCCCGATCGAGGTCGTGTTGATGGAGCCGCGGGTATCGGCGACGGCTTTGTAGGTGACGGTGATGCCGCCCGGGTTTCGCACGAGCCGTCCGGCGTCATCGATGAGCTGGACGTTGACCGTGTTGTACGGCGGCAGGACGCCGAAGATCGAATAATCGACGCCGTCCGTGCAGTGCATCCCCAGATCATTCCAGGCGATGAGTTTGTATCCGGCCGCCGCTTCGAGAGGTGCGGCCATCCACACCAGAGCGAGAGCCAATCCACACATGAGCGATCGCATGACTACCTCCTGAAGCCCGCTCCAGCAACGCGCGCTTCCTTCTCTCCGCTGCCTTTGGCGTGACCGGGCGTCACGGTGTTCCGGATACCAATCGTCGCCTGTGCCGTCACACCCGCCCTCACCCCACGGTCTCGGCTGCAACGTTGGCCCGCGCGGCGGCCGGGAAGGTGCCCCGGATCACCGGTCGTCGTTCGCGCATCGCGGATCGGTGATCAGCATGAAGCGCGCAACCGGCCCGGCCGCGCAGACGCACACAGGCCCCGCGACACCCGCAACCTCACCACCATCTCAACAGGTGACCACGATGAAGATTCGGGATCACGGACGGTCCGGATTGTCCGAGGGATGCAGTACATCGCTCAGAGTTCGGCCCAGCGCTGCCATGTCGAAAGGCTTCTGAAGGAATCGAACCTCCTTCGCTGCAACCGCGGCCTCGATCGTGCCCTGAGGCGCATAGCCCGACATCAGGATGGCTTTGATGTCCGGCCAGCGTTCGCGAAGGCCGCAAACGACCTCGATACCCGGTATTCCAGGGAGCATGTAGTCGGACAGTACGACCGAGAACGGCACGGCGCCGTCAATGCCGAGGGCCTCCTCTCCTGAGCCGACCGCGACGACCGCGTAGCCGAGGATCTCGAGAAGCCCGGCCAGGCCTTCGCGCGCGGCCGGGTCGTCCTCCACCAGCAGCACGCGCTCGCCAGAGCCACTCGGCAGCTCTTCTTCGAGCGGCGCCGGCGAAGGATGCACGGCAACACTCTGGAGCGGCAGCTCGACTCGGAATACCGTCCCTCCCCCCGCGGGACAGTCGACGCCGATCGTTCCCGCGTGCGCAGTGACGATCCCGTACGCGACGGACAACCCAAGTCCGGTTCCCTTTCCCGGCTCTTTGGTGGTGAAGAACGGTTCGAAGATCCGGTCGCGGATCGTCTGGGGAATCCCTGTCCCGGTGTCGGAGACCTCGAGCCACGCCGTGTGATCGTCGCAGCCGGTCGCGATGGACAGGGCACCGCCTTCGGGCATCGCATCGATCGCATTCACGGCGAGGTTCATGACGACCTGTTCGACCTGTCCACGATCTGCACTGATCCAGCAGGGGGCATTCGCCGGCTCGATGCTGAGATGGATGTTCGCAGGCGTGATGCGGTGAAAAAAGTCCCGGAGGTCACGCAGGAGGTGGTTGAGGTCGAGAGTTGCGCTCTTGCTGGTTTCGCGACGCGCGAACAGCAGCAGCTGTTGCGTGAGAGAAGAGCCACGCCGGATCGTCTTCTCCAGTTGGGTCAGATGAGCGACATCGCGCGGCTCGACGCTCTTTCGCTTGAGTAGCTGAACGACCGAGAGCATGGCTTGTAGAAGGTTGTTGAAATCGTGCGCCACGCCCCCGGCGAGCGTCCCGATTGCTTCGATCTTCTGCGCGTGGCGCAGCTGCTCTTCCAGGGCGATCACTGCCGACACGTCGCGCTTGATGGCCACGTAGTTGATGATGGTTCCCGACGCATCGCGCACCGGGGAGATCGTGGCCTCTTCGTCGTACAGGCCTCCGTCCTTGCGTCGATTGGTGAAGTGGCCGTGCCATACACCGCCCGCACCGATCGTGGCCCAGAGCTGTTGGTAGAACTCGGCGGTGTGCTTGCCGCTCGCAAGAATCCCCGGGTTCTGCCCGATGGCCTCTTCCTCTGTGTACCCGGAGATTCGTTCGAAGGCCGGATTGACGTAAACGATCGTGCCGTCGAGGTCAGTGATGACGATGGTTTCGGCGGCCTGCTCGACGACCGTGGCCAGGCGCCGATGTGCTTCGTCCGATCTCTTCGTCTCGACGACCTGCAGTTGCAGGTTGCGATTGGCGTGTTCGAGGGAGCGAGCTGCTTCTACCGCGTCCTCCATCATGTTCAGCGCGGCCAATCGTGCCTGACGGGCTTCCTCGATCCTGCTCGCCAGCGCGGCAGTGCGCTCCCGGCTTTCGGTCACGTCGATCACGAGAATCGCCATCCCCGCGCTCTGACTGAGGCTGCTCGCTTCGAAGCTGAGGGTCCGGACCTGCCCGTCCACCTCGACCTGCAGCTCCGCAGGATCGCAGCGTGTCGCCCCCGTGGCCGTGAGCGTGGAAAGGCATTTTCTCACCTCGGGATTGGCGATCGCGTCGATGTTCCGCCCGACGAGCGCCTCCACCGATGAGTTCAACATCCGTGCGAAACGGCGGTTGCAGAACAGCACCAGGCCGTCCGCCGCCACCACCAGGGTCCCCTCGTTCATCGCTTCGAAGAAGAGCCGAAAGGGGTGCTCTGCGCCCTCCAGCGCGTACAACTGATCACCGTCGGATTCGGACACCATCACGCCGTCGACCTCGCCGCTGCGAATCGCGCGCAGCGTCTCCTCGGCTTCCGCGAGCCGCTGGCGGAGGTCTTCGATCTCGCGATCGGCAGCAGCGGCCCGGGCGGTGATGGTCATGATTCATCCGACTCTGGTTCGAGCGCGTGATACCGCATGTCGAGGCCAACGAGAACCCGTTCCGTGTTCGAGAGATCGCCGATGATTCTTCGAGCCGGCACCGGCACCTTGCGCAACAGGGTTGGAACTGCCACGATCTGATCGCCCGCCGCAAGCTGTGGCGTCTTCGTCAGGTCGATGACCTCGATCCGGTATCGACCGGCGAGGTGCTCGGCGCAGATGCGCTGGAGGTTAGCGATCGCCCTTACGGACTTGGGCGTTTGACCGGCGACGTACAGCCGCAGCTCCCACACGCCTTCCTCCGGGCTGGCCGCTTCCGTCGCTTGCGGCTCTTCCACTGGGTCTTTCATCGCTCTTCTCCGTCTTCGATCCGCGAAGGGCGGCCTTGCCAGAAGCATCAGCCTTCCGGATTTTGCCCATCGAGATCCGATCCTCTGCCTCGCGCGAATGGATATTGGTTCTCTGCCTCTCGAGTACGCTCGACTCGATCTCGGCGGCTCTGATTTCTTCCTTCAGAACGTCGATCTGGTTCTGCAGATCGTGCCGCCTGCGTTCGAGGTTGCTCTCTTTCCGCACGCTCATCTGGAGGGCGGCCGTGGCTTCGTTTCTCTCGAAGAACTCCTGTCTCAGACGCGCGGATCCCGCCAGCACTCCCGCCGGGCCCACGTAGACGTCGATCAGTTTCACGCCATGGCTGGTCAGGAGGAACTCGCGAACCTGATTCGAGTGCGCCATCCCTCGCGACTTCATCAGGTACAAGGCTCGATTCCGCTCACCGCCCTGCTCGATGTCACGCAGCAGAAGCCATGTGTCGATCAGCGAGGAAACGCTCGTGTCCGTATCGAGAGCGGTCGCGTCGGCGAGGAGACTCGTGAACAGCCCGGTAATGCCGTCCGTCTTCAGGAAATCCACGAGCCGCACGACCATCGCCCTGATCTCGGAGGCGTTGCCCATCGAGACGAATGCCGAGATGGGATCGACGACGACGACGCGCGGCTTGAAGTCCCGGATTGCCTTGAGGGTCAGGGCGAGATGCATTTCCGAACCGGTCTGCGACGGGCGTGCGGCGTGAAATTGGAGAAGGCCCTTCTTCGCCCACTGTTTGAGATCGATTCCGATGGACCGCATGTTCCGCATCACCTGCCCGGGCGACTCCTCGAACAGGAAATAGAGACAGCGGTCGCCGCGCAGGCAGGCCGCGTTGACGAAATGCGCGGCGACGCTGGTCTTCCCGCTGCCCGCCGTGCCCGAGACGAGAATGCTGCTGCCGCAGTAGTAGCCCTTGCCGCCCAGCATGGAGTCGAGTCGTGGAATGCCGGTCGAGATCCGCCGCGTCGAAGCCTTGTGGTCCAGGGTCATCGACGTCACCGGAAGAATCGAGATTCCGTTCTCGTCGATGAGAAAGGGGTACTCATTCGTCCCGTGCGACGAGCCGCGGTATTTCGCAATCCGCAGCCGTCGCGTCGACGTCTGGTTGGCGACGCGATGATCGAGAACGATGACGCAATCCGATACGTATTCTTCGATTCCGTAGCGTGTCAGCGCGTTCTCGCCGCGCTCGCCGGTGATGATCGCCGTGACGCCTCTGTCCTTGAGCCACCGGAACAGCCGGCGTAGCTCCGCGCGGAGCAGCGCAGGATCCGGGAAGCCCGAGAACAGGGTTTCGACGGTGTCGAGCACGACGCGTTTCGCTCCGATCGACTTGATCGCGTAGTCGAGCCGGATGAAAAGGCCCTCGAGGTCGAATTCGCCGGTCTGCTGGATTTCACTCGGCTCGATGTAGACGTAATCAATCGCGAGTTTGCCGGCCGCGATCAGCGCGTTGACCTCGAACCCGAGGGACGCGACGTTGTCTGCGAGATCGGCTCCGGTCTCCTCGAACGCCATGAACACGCCGCCCTCGCCGTATTCGCGGGCGCCATGAACGAGAAACTCCATGGACAGAAGCGTCTTCCCGCAACCGGCGGAGCCGCAGACCAGCGTCGGCCTTCCCCGGGGAAGCCCGCCATTCGTGATCTCGTCGAGACCGCGGATGCCGGTTGGTGACTTGGGAAGCTCGGTAATCGACCGCGTGGGTTTCGTCACGGTGTCTCCTTGGCAGGTGCGTGCTCTTCAGGAAGAACATGGGGCGCCGGTCGTCCCGACTGCACGCAGAGATCGTTGACCTGCTGCTTCAGATCGATCATCCGCAATTCGCGGCCGACGGCGAGGCGGTTGAAACGCTCGAGCTCGGAGTTGGATCGCTCCAGGCTCTCGCTCCGCTGCCGAAGCGCCTCCACGGCCGCCGTCTGCTCGGTGATGTCCTGGGCCGTACCAATCAGGCCGGGACGCCCTTCGCCGGCTCCGCGTTTCCTGCCGACGATATGAGCCACGCGCGTTCCGTCCGGCGTGACGATCCGAACCTTTACGTCGAGCGTCCCTGTTCGAAGCGCCGCAGCGATGTCGGCTTCCAGAGCGGCTCGATCTTCCTCATGAATTCGATCGAGGAAGATCTTTATCGGCGCGACCGGACGCGGCTCGACATCGAAGATCCGGAAGGCTTCGTCAGATACCTGCATCCCACCCGATTCCGAATCGAAAACCCAGCTTCCGATGTGCGCGATCTGCTGCGCCTCGGCAAGCGCTGCCTCGCTGTCCCGAAGGGCCTGCTGGGTCGCCACACGCTGCGTGATGTCCTGGAGTGTTCCGTGGACGCCCACAACCTTGCCGGCGTCGTCGCGATCCACGAAGACGCGCTGGGAGAGCACGAGCGAAGCGCCGGCCGGCGTCGTGACCCGCACATCGATCTCGTCTTCGGCGTCCGCGTTGCCGGATGCAGCGAGCGAGCGGGCGACAGCCTCTACCTGACGACGGCGGCTCTTCGGGTCCATCATGCTCAGCAGGAGCTCATGGCTCGGTGTCACGGAGCCGATCGGAATCCCGAGGATCCGATGGTGCTCGTCGGACCAGGTCACCGCACCGGTCACCATGGACGCCTCCCAATGGCCGATCTTCGCGACGCGCTGGGCTTCCTTGAGCGCGGCTTCACTCTTCGCGAGATCGCGGTTGAACCGCTCCAGCTCCGCCATCGCATTCGCGAGCCGCTCCTCGGCGAGCTTCTTCTCGGTGATGTCCCACAGGATGACGAGGATGCTGGTCACGGTCCCCTGCGGATCCTTGAGTGGCGTTTTTACGGTGTGAATGAATCGCCGCTGCCCTCGCTCGACGTACTCCTCCTCGAGATCCTCGGCGACACCCGCGCCCATGATCCGCGCATCGTCTGCGCGATATTTCTCCGCCAGGTCTCCGGGGAAAAAGTCGTAGTCCGTCTTGCCTGCGACCGCTTCCGGATCGACGCCCAGGTCGCGCACGTAGGCTTCGTTGGCGGACACGTAGACGGAGTGACGGTTCTTGAGCAGGATCTTCTGCGGAAGGTTCTCGACGAGGGTGCGGTATCGAGCCTCGCTCTCGACCCGGGCATCTTCCGCCTTCTTGCGGTCGGTGATGTCGTGTGCGATCGAGGATGCCCCGACGACGTTGCCCGCGTCGTCCAGAGCCGCCGAGACGCTCAACAACACCTCGACGAGACGGCCGTCCTTCGCGACGCGCACCGTCTCGAAAGGCTCGATGCGCTCGCCGCGCCCAAGCCGTTCGAGGAGTCGCGGAGCCTCGTGCTGTGCTTCCGGAGGTGCAATCATCGCCACGGAACGCCCGAGGACCTCCCCCGCTGTGTACCCGTACATCCGCTGGGCGCCGCCGTTCCAGCTCTCGATGAGCCCGGCGCTGGAGGTCCCGATGATTGCGTCGTCGGACGACTCGACGATCGCCGCCAGCCGCAGACGATCGCTCTCGCGCCTGTGCAGCGCTGCTCCCGCGCCCAACAGGATGGCCGCGCCGAAGAAGACGTTGACGGCGACCACGGCCGTGAGGCCCATATGAGGGGTGTGTCCGAGGTGATCAGTGAGCCAGTGGTTGATGGCGATGGAATAGAGCGGGACGACGAAGATGGCCGGCAGCAGGAGTCGGGACATCGCCCCTGCCGATGTGCGCGACAACAGGGCAACGACCCACCCGCGCGGCCGCACGAGGACCGCGGCGGCTGCGAGCAGCGCCAGGCCGCTCGTCGTCACAGCAACCGGAGCGAGGTGGCCGAGGGGATCGAAAAACGAGGGAACGTGAAGCACGTACCCGAAGACGAAGACGATGCACGTCAACAGGACTGCGGAGGCGATCACGTGACCGGCAAGGTCCCATCGCGTCGTTGCGAGCGCAAGCGTTGACCCGAGGGCGAGAAGGAGAACAGCGGTGATCGGGTAGGCGTGGAAATACACGCCGCCGCGGGCCGCCCAGACCTGCCACTCCCCGTTGTTCCACGAGAGAGCTGCCGACAGCAGACTCGCTGACGCAATGACGATCACGGCGAGGGCGGCGCGGCGGGGCGTCAACAGGCCGGTGAGTGGCGCCCGGCGAAGCGCGAGAAGGCCGGCGCCGAGCACGATGAAACCGAGAGCACTGACGGCGGCGGCCGGCTTTCCGTTCGTGCCCAATGCGGCGATCGATGCGCTGCCGAGGGCATACCCGATGAGCACGACGATGCCGATCACGATCGCGCCGAGGCAGAGCGCAATAACCAGCCGATTGCTGAGCCCCGGGGCGTGCTTCATCAGGCGTAGGGATCGAATTTGCGTCACCGACTTTCTGCGCGGTCGGTGTCGGCAAGACAGTCGGCTAGCGACGTTGGCAGCGTAGTCAAAGGCTGCACGACGGGTGCCACTGGTCCGTGCCTCGAACGATTCCGATGGACCTCGCTGAAGCGCAATCGTTCTGCACGCCGTCTTTCTGCAGGTGCAGTCTCGGATCGAGGACGCGTAGTTCCCTGTCACGGCGACTCCAGGCCGTAGACTCTCCCCATGGCCAGAAAACGCGAGAGAGTCGTCATGACGGCGAAGAACATCTGGCTCCTCACGAAGGCCGCTGCCTCGTCGTGGGTCGACGATTACGCACAGAGCATGGGCGCGGCACTGGCGTACTACACGATGCTCTCGATCGCGCCATTCCTGGTGATCGTGATCTCGCTGGCGGGCTTGGTCTTCGGCGTCGAGGCAGCTCGCGGGGAGATCGCAGCGCAATTGCAGGGCCTGATGGGCCGGGAGGGAGCCGAGGCGGTGCAGAGCCTGCTCGAGAGTGCGAGCAAGCCGGCCGAAGGCGTTCCCGCCGCCGTGTTCGGCCTCGTCCTGCTGCTGGTCGCTGCGACCTCGGTCTTCGCCGAATTGCAGGATTCGCTCGATCGCATCTGGCGTGCCCCGAAGCGGTCCCGGATGGGAATCTGGCGGCTGCTGCGCGCCCGCCTGCTGTCGTTCGGAACGATCGCGGGCATCAGCTTTCTACTGATGGTCTCGCTCGTGGTCAGCGCAGGACTGGCGGCGGTGGGGAAGATGTGGGGACCACGCTTTGCCGACTGGCAGTCGCTGGTCGGCGTCGTCAATGTCGTCATCAGCTACGTCCTCACCGCGACCGTCTTCGCGATGATCTACAAGGTGATGCCGCGGGCAAAGGTCGCGTGGACCGACGTCGGGATCGGCGCGACCGTGACCGCGCTGCTGTTCACGATCGGCAAGACGTTGATCGGCATCTACATCGGCAGGAGTGGGTTGACGTCGGCGTTCGGCGCGGCCGGCTCGCTGGTCGTGGCGATGGTCTGGGTCTACTACTCCGCGCAGATCTTTCTTCTCGGAGCGGAGTTCACCTGGGCCTATGCCTCGACCTTCGGTTCCCACAAGGAGCAGAAACTGCCGGGCGCGGCGCCTGCGGTCCCGAGCAAGACCGCGGACAAGAAGCCGGATGCGAGCATGGTCGAGGCGAAGGAGGCCGCGATCGAGGCGGAGATCGAGGCGACGGAATCCGCTGCGGCCGACGTTGCGGACAAGGAGTAACCGTCGTTCGCCCTGCCCTGAGCTCGTCGAGTCGCCCTTGGATGCTTGCAGGCAGGCCCGGACGAGGGCACCGGCGTTGTCCATCCGCGCTCTGTACCGCAACCCGATCGACCTGCCAATGGTGCATCGCATTGGAGTCGGTTAGCATCGGGCCGTGACCGTGCCCGCTCCGATCGTCGACCTGGCTATCGCACTCGGCCTCGGTCTGCTCGTCGGCCTGCAGCGTGAGAGCGCAGAGAAAGCCGTGGCAGGGTTGCGGACGTTCGCGTTCGTCACGGCGTGCGGCACGGTCTGCGGGCTGCTGATGCCGGCCGTGCCCTGGATCGTGCCGGCCGGATTTCTCTCCCTGTCGCTGCTCGTGGCGACCGCCTACTTCTTCCAGATCCGGCGCGACGGAGACGGCGGGCTGACGACGGAGATCGCGCTGCTGGCGATGTTCCTCGTCGGCGTGTATCTCGTCGCCGGGGACCGCGTGGCCGGCGTGGTGTTCGGCGGAAGCGTAGCCGTGCTGCTGCAGGCCAAGGGTGCCTTCCGCAAAGCCATGGAGAAGCTCGGCAGCGACGACGTCCGGGCGATCATGACGTTCGCACTGCTCTCGCTGGTCATCCTGCCGGTCCTGCCCGACGAGGACTTCGGTCCGTGGAACGTCTTCAACCTGTTCGAGACCTGGCTGATGGTCGTCCTGATCGTCGGCATCAACCTCGCCGGATACGTGCTCTACAAGTTCACGTCACCGGACACGGGCGCGCTCGCGGGCGGGCTGCTCGGCGGCGTCATCTCGAGCACGGCGACGACGGTGAGCTATGCGAGGCGGGCGAAGGCATCACCGGCCGCGGCGCCGCTCGGAGCGGTCGTAGTGATGATCGCGACGGCAGTGGTGATGATCCGGGTGCTGATCGAGGTATTCGTCGTTGCGCCGCGGCTGCTCGCGTCGGTCGCTCTGCCGCTCGGCATCATGCTGGGCGCGTCGCTGGCCGTTTCGCTCGTGGCCTGGTGGCGTGTGCGCAAGTCACCGGCGGACATGCC
>JBAQWH010000162.1:0-2412 GCA_049298815.1 Thermoanaerobaculia bacterium
AATCTGCTTTCCGGCGACGACGCCGGCGTCGGCGCTCGCGATCGGCGACGAGTGGGCGTTCGATCCGGCGCGGCCGGGGATCGGCTCGCCGGTGTATTCGACGCTGGATCCGCTGAATCGCGCCGGCGTGGAGCTCCTGGTCGGGGGCGCGGTGTTCCATTTCAACGACTTCGAGCTGAAGCTGACGAAACCGCTCTCGGCGGACTTCACGGGGCTCTACTCGAGGGCGAACAAGAAAAACGGTCCGTGGGGCGTGTCGCTGTCGATCGATCGCGCGCGCGATGATCGGACGTTCCTCAAGCACTTCCTCCGCGGTGGGTCCGTGTCGGTCAAGCTCGGCCTGTACGGGAATCCGATCGCGTCCGGGTTCGACGAGCTCGCCGAGTGGACGATGGCAAACTGCCAGGTCGCGAACGTGCTCCGCGACGTCGGGACGCCTAACGGGCTGCCGGAGAAAATCGATCTCCTGGCGTTCCGGAGCGGGTCGACGGACATCGTCTCTTTCCTGTCGTACAACACGCTCGCGGCGATGCACTAAGGCTGCCGGCTCGCGGCAGGGGGTCGCTGGTGCGCTGGCGGTCATCTATCGCGGGCAGCGCGCCGGCCGGTCCGAAAGGGTCGGCCGGCGCTGCTTTTTCCTGGTAGGGCGGAGAGGCGGGAGCGATGGCGGAGACAACGCGAAAAGCGGTCGTCGGGCTGACGTTCAAGGCGGACGGAAAGCCGGACGTTGACGCGCTGAAAAACTCCGTCGCCGATCTCGGCGACGCCGGCGCGAAGGCTGCGCCGAAGATTTCGGGCGCGTTCGAGCGGTCGGAAACGGCGTTCGACAATTTCGAGCGGAAGCTGAACAGCGGCCGGAAGGTGACGACGAAAGACGTCGACCTGATCTCCGGCGCTGTCGACGCGCTGACGCGCGAGGTGCAGGAGCTCGAGTCGGCCGGCGGGCGGGCGCCGAAAGCGCTCGAGGATGCGCTGAAGCGGTCGCAGGGGCAGCTGCAGCAGGCGAATAAGTCTCTCGGCGAGTATACGGACGGGCTGAAAGACAATCAGGCGAACGTCCAGGCGGCGGCCGGGCAGTTCCCGGGGTTTGGGAACGCGCTCGAGGCAATGGGCGGGCCGGTCGGGAACGCGACACAGTCGCTCGGCCTGTGGGGTGCCGCGCTGTCGGCCGGCCTGGTGATCGGGAAGCAGGTCGCCGGCGCGATCGGAACGGACTTTGAAGCGTTCAACGACGCGGCCGAGGGTCTAAAGAAAAGCGCGAGTTCGATCACAAACGCGCTGGTCACGGACGGACTGGTCGCGGCGCTGGATCAGTTCGCGGCGACGGTGAAGACGTCGGGCGACACGATCGCCGGCGGCGGGAAAGCGCTCGAGGGGTATAACGCGATCGTCGCGCTGGGAGTCGAGCGCGCGGACGCGCTGCGATTCTCGACGCAGCAGCTCGCCGACGTCGCCGGGGTGCATCGGATCGCGACGGAGGGCGGCGCGGAGGCGATGCGGCTATTTCAGCGCGTGGTCGCCGAGTACAAGGATCCTGCCCAGGCGGTCGAGGTTCTGAATTCGCTCCGCGGGAAGTTCGAGGAGCTCGCGACGGCGACGAAAGCGGCCGCGGAGCGTCAGGGCGATCTGCAGAAGGCGGAGGACGAGTGGCTCAAGCGCTCGGCTGACGTCATTAAGGGGCTCGAGACGCAGCGGCTCGCGCGGCAGCTCGGGCTCGACGCGCTCGACGCGACCGAGAAGAAGCTCCGCGAGCAGATTGCAGTCGTCCAGGCGGCACAGCAGGCGGAGCGCGACGCGGCCGAGGTTCATGCCGGCACGACGGAGAAAATCGTCGAGTACGTCGGGCAGATTGAGCGGCTGACGGGCGCGCGCGAGGTCGACGAGAATCAGCTCAAGCTGTGGCTGGACGCGCTGCAGAAGGAAGTCGACGCGCATCGCGGGGGACTGAGCGAGGAGCAGGAAAAGCATTACGACAACCTGATTAAGATCGGGCGGGCGTACGAGTCAAGCGACGTCGTCGCGCGCGGGACGATGAATCGTCTCGTGGATGAGGTGCAGCGCTGGGGCGCGAACGCGCAGGCGACGCGCGACGCCGGCGACGCGGCCGACGGTGCGGGCGTCAAGTGGGACAAAGCCACGCGGACGATGGCGAACACGGGCCCGGCGGCTGACGACGCGGCGCTGAAGGTCGACAAAGCGTCGCGGACGGTATCGAACGCCGGCGACACGGTCGAAAAGTCGGGGGTCAAGTGGGACGCGGCCGCCCGGAAAATGACCGGGATCGGCGCGACGCTGAAGAATGACGAGCCGGCTGTTTCGTCCTATACGACGCTGCTCGAGACGCTCGAGGGGAAGCTCGAGGGCGTCGCGACGAAGGCGGCGGAGGCGGCGCGTCAGCTGCGGGACCTGGGC
>JBAQWH010000163.1:0-2864 GCA_049298815.1 Thermoanaerobaculia bacterium
GAGTCGGCGGCTGCAACCAGCTCGAGCATGTCGGCGTCGCGCGCCGGAATGCAGCTTGCGACGCCGGCGCTGATCGTCACGTGCCGCGCGACGCTCGAGCCAGGATGGTCGATCGCGAGCGCTTCCACCGCGGACCGCATTTTCTCGGCGACAGCCAGCGCTCCCTCCGCGGTCACTGCCGGCAGGATGACGGCGAACTCCTCGCCGCCGTAGCGCGCCACGAGATCACCAGGACGCGATGCCTGGGTGGAGATTGCCTGGGCGACCGCGCGGAGGCATTCGTCTCCCGCGAGATGCCCGTGCCGATCGTTGAACGCCTTGAAGGAGTCGATGTCGATCATCAGGAGCGACAGCGGCGTGCCGAGGCGGAGGGCCCTCGCCCACTCTTCGTGCATCCGGGAGTCGAAGATCCGTCGGTTGGCGATGCCGGCAAGGCCATCGATGCCGGCGAGCCGCTCCAGCTCCCGGTTCGCTGCCTCGAGCTGTTCGGTACGGATCGCGACGAGTGCCTCGAGCTCTGCGGTGCGGTGACGCAGGTGCCGCGTCCTGGCGTGGATCGCCGCGTAGATGAGCCCCGCGAGAATGAGGAGCGCGGCGACCCTTACCGGGAGTGTCTGCCACCACGGCGGTTCGACTCGAAAGGGGAGCTCGGCGATGCGGCTGCCGACGTCGCCGGAACCGCCCACCGCGCGCACCTGCAGGGTGTAGCGCCCGGGCGCGAGGTTCGTGTAGCGCTGCCCCGCTTCGCCATGCGGGGCCGACCATTCGGTCTCGTATCCGAGGAGGCGTTCCTGAAACTCGGTCCGCTCCTCGGCGACGAACGTGAGCGAGCGATACGTGACCGTGAGCGTGTTCGCGTCGTGCCGGATCGCTGCTCCCGGCTCCACGGCCTTCGCAGCGCCGTCGGTCGCCGTGAGGATCAGCACCTGGTAATCGACCGGAGCTTTCGACACGGCAGCGGTCCCGAGGATCGAGAAGCCGCCGACCATCCCGACCCAGAGATTGCCGTGCGCGTCGAGCTTCAGGCAGTTCTCGCTGGTCGTCGACGATCCGACGAGCCCGCGGCTCTGGTCCCATGAGTCGACGACGTTTCCCTGGCGAATCCGCGCAAGGCTGTAGGGCAGAGCAAGCCAAACGTCTCCGTCGCGATCGTCGACCATCGCCACCGCGTAGCGATCGCCGAGGATCTTCGCGGTCGCATCGACCGGGCGGGCCTTCCCGTTCGACAGGACGTACACGCCGAACGGAGTTCCCACCCAGATGCCGTCTCTCGTTGCGAAGACCGCACGGCAGGTGTCGCTCGGCAGGCCGCTCTCGCGTCCGAAACGGTGGAAACGCGATCCGTCCCATTGCACGACGCCGTCGCCATCGGTCCCGATCCAGACCTCGCCGCCGGGGCCGACGTCGATCCCGCGGCCCTCGCCGAAGGGCCTGCCGTCGATCGAGGTGAACAGCTGGACGTCGGTCGCGCTGCGGCGTTTCGAGTCCCAGCGAAAGCGGGCTGCTCCCGCTGCGGAGGTGACCCAGATCCAGCCATCCGGAGCGAGTCGCAGCGCCTGGATCCGCGGCGTGCCGGGAAAGATCGCCGCGATCGGTGTCGCCCGACGATCGTCGACGTGAACCAGACGCCGCGTGGTGCCGGCGAGCACTCCACCCTCGGGCAACGCGAGCAGCGCCCACACAGCCTCGCGTGGTCCGGCTCCGAGCGAGATCGCGCGCACACGATCCTCCTGCACGAAGCTCAACCCTTCCGAATGCCCGAGCCACATGCCGCCCGCCGGCTCTTCCGCAAAAGCGAGGACCATCGAGCCGATCGCCGGCGAGCGCGAAGGGAACGAGCCGAGCGCCAGGTTGAAGATCTTGACCAGGCCGTTCTCGGTCGCGAGCCAGATCAGACCGTCGCGATCCACCGCCGCACCGTGAATCGTGTCACTCGGGAGCCCGTGATCCGAACTGAGTGCGCGGGGAGGACGCCCACGCTCGAGCAAGGCGACTCCCCGACCGCGGGTCGGGACCACCAGCCTCTCGCCGAGGGGGACGATCCCTCTCGCGTCGAGGCCGGGCTCGAGCTCCCAGCTCGCGTCGGGAACGAAGTGCCCGCCGGCGAGTGTGCTGAGTCCCGCGTCCTGAAGCAGGATCGTCTCGTTGCGCAGAATCGCGAGCGACACCGGAGCGCCCAGCTCCGCCGGCACGGCATACGAGCTTGCGCCGGTCCCGATCGCGACCCGCGCCACATTTCGCGCGGTGCCGACCCACGCCCAGTCCTGTCCGACCGGTCCGAGCCAGGCAATGGGGTCGGGCAGCTTCGGACCGAACGGCACGCTCGTGAGCGTCCCGGAACGAAGCCGCAGGAGTCGGGATGAGGTCGCGAACCAGACCGACCCCTCTCCCGACGCGACATGCCGGATCTCCCGCGGGCCGAGCGCGGCGAGATCTTTCGGCAGCGGCGCCAACGCGAGGACGTCCGACGAGGCGGTGCGCGGCGCGATCCGCGCGAGCCCTTCCTGCGTGAGCAGCCAGATGCCCCCCTCGTCATCCTCGGCGATCTGCCGCACCGAATCGTGGGGCAGACCCTCCGTGCTGGTGAGGCCGACGAACCCGCGCCCGTCGTACCGGCTGATGCCGAACGATGTGCCGGCCCAGACGAACCCCCGGCGGTCCTGCCTGACGGCAAAGACCTGCGAGTACTTCAGGCCGTCGCGGATCGAGTAGGTTCGGAGCCCCGGCTGCTGCGCGAGCCCCGGCAGCGCTCCGAGGATGCCGAAGGCGATGGCCATGAGGCGGGAAAGCCTCACGGACGTGCGGGCCGGCGGATCGCAGCAACGATCGGACATGGGGAGTGGTCAGTGGCCAGTGGTCAGTGG
>JBAQWH010000164.1:0-3110 GCA_049298815.1 Thermoanaerobaculia bacterium
GTCGACGCGATGGCGCGTGAACTCGTTGTCCCAGCCGAAGTGGGTGTCGCGGTCCGCGCCGAGGGTCGCCGTTCCGGCCGGAACACGGGCCGTGGCGCGATCGTCGTCCACGCGGCGCGGCGGCCTCGTGACCTGCAGCAGCGGCGCCCGACGGACTTTCATCCCGCTCGGAAGCGCATGAATCATGTACAGCAGCGTCTCCTGATGCATGAGCTCATGCTCGATGATCGTGAAGACCGCCTCGCCGCGCCGCAATGCCGGGACTTCGTCACTCAGCAGCGGACCGGTCGCGATGGCCTGAAGGATCGCCTCGTCGGCAGCCGCACCGTACGCGCGGACCTCGTCCCTCGACGGCCACGGGCTCGAAGCTCCCGGAACTGCGGCCTCGTCCTCAGGGTCGATGCCTCGCGCGAAGAGGACCTCCAGCGTCTCGTCGATGCCCGGCTTTTTCTGCGCGAGCTTCAGCAGCGTGTTGACGGAGAAGGCGGGCAGGTGGCCCTCGTAGAAAACGAGAGGATTCCGGAGAGGGATGGGCCGCTCGTAGTAGGCGTCGTCGACGAACAGCTCGAAAAGCTGTTGCGTTCGGGCGCGCGCCTCGCGGTACCAGCTGGCCAGCGCGTCACGCGAGACGTCACCGTCGAGGAATGCGTGTTTCACGGATAGATTCTATGTTCCACGGGTTCCACGGGTTCCACGGGTTCCTCGGGGTTCCACGGGTTCCTCGGGGTTCCTCGGGTTCCTCGGGTTCCACGGGTTCCTCGGGGTTCCTCGGGTTCCTCGGGGTTCCTCGGGGTTCCTCGGGGTTCCTCGGGGTTCCACGGGGTTCCTCGGGGTTCCTCGGGTGGAACGTCTCAGGGGGATTGCCTATGCAGAACCGCCTGCTCCGCTCTGGTCCTCCCGGCGATGAAGTCCCCGAGGAACCGAGGAACCCCGAGGAACCCGAGGAACCGAGGCCCAGCCCGAATCAGCTCGCGATCGCTTCGGCGTCGACGCGGACCTCGACGACACGGAACGGCGGCTGGTCGGGAAACGCCTGGAGCAGAACCGGCATCGCGACGTTGTAGACCGGCGCGTTCCCCTTGGTCCGCCCCTCGGGACTCCCGCGATGGGCATGCCCGTGAAACACCGCATTGACCCGATAGCGGTCCAGTGGCTCCTCGAGTCGGCTCGACCCGAGAAACGCGATGATCTCGGGGGGCTCGGGGTTCACGGTCGCCTGGATCGGCGAGTAGTGGAGCACGGCGATTTTCTGCGGCGTCCGAAGCCGGGCCAGCGCCGCTTCGAGCTTCAGGGCCTCGTTGACGGTCTCGTGGACGAACTCCTTGATGATCTTCTCGCCCCACGCGCCGAGCGACCGCCGACCGAACCCTCCCGCAAAGCCCTTCACTCCGGCGAAGCCGACGCCGTGAATCTCGAAGGAGTCGCCGTCGAGCACGGTGACGCCCGCGTCGGTGAGCATCGAGACGAGCGCGGCCTCATGATTCGATTCGTAGTCGTGGTTTCCGAGGACCGCGATCGCGGGAATCCGAAGCGAGGAGGTGATCTCCTTGACCAGGATCTTCCCCTCTTCGATGGTCCCGTAGTCGGTCAGGTCTCCGCATAGGAGAAGGACGTCGGCGCTTTCGGTCGCCTGGGCGAACAGCGGCTGCAGAGTTCCGGCCGAGGTCTTCTTCACGTGAAGATCGGCCACGGCTGCGATCCGCACGGTGTCGCGTCCACTCATCCAGTCCAACTCCTCGCGACGCCGCAACGACGGGCGTCAGATTATTTGGAGGATGAAGTTGCGACTTTCGTGCCAGACAAAGAAAGCGCGACTGTTGATAACTAACTGATAGATAACAAGTTAGCTTATCGGACGTTGTCGATGATGATCGGCGCGCTGGCGGTAGAAAGGCGAATCGAAGGGGTGGCGGGACCGAGGCGCAGCCGCTTCCGGTTCGGCGTCCAGTTGCCCGAGCCGTCCGCGCATCCGGCGACGTTGCAGAGGATCTCGCCGTCCTCCTCGGTGCGAGCCTCGACCGACGGAGTCTTCCGGTCGTGAAGTTTGTAGGCGATCGGGCCGGTCTCGGTGGTCGCCTCGAGACGCCCGCCGATCTTCTCGAGGGAGATCCCTCCGCTGACGGTCGAGACCTTCTGCTCGCCATCGCAGTCGGCCACGGAGATGCCTCCGTTGGTGGCCCTGGCGGTGACGCTGCCCGCCATGTTTCGGATCGCGATCGCACCGTTCTCGGAGGAGACGTCGAGCTTCGCCTTCCGTGGGACGTACAGGATCATGTTGACCCACCACGTCCCGGTCGGGGCGCCCTCGGGCCCGGTCGCGAGGATCTCTCCGGCGACGGATGTGACCTGCACGGATGCGAGCAACGCTCTGGCGGCAGGCTCGGTCTCGGCCGCGGCGTACTTGCAGATGATGAGTCGGGCGTGAGGCTTGTCCCATCCGCGGACCGAAACGCCGCCCTCTCTTCCGGCATCCACCCGAAGCGTCGCGAGGCTCTTGAGCCGGATCTCGCGTTGTTCCTGCCCGTGAGCGTTGCCGGCGAAAGAGGTCTGCGTCTTCGTCAGAAAGTGATTGCAGTCGGTCGCGTCGGCAGCCAGGTGGTCGTGCGACATCCCGATCAACTGACGCTGCGGACCGGCCGCTGCGGCGGCGGCGCCGGCGAGACAGAGAACTGCGATCAGGACGGGTCGCTTCATCAAGGAAAGGCCACGGGATTAACGGAGCTGGAGAGGGAAAGTTGCACGCCCGTCACACGCGAGCCGAGTGTGCCATGTCACAGCTGGAAGATCCAGAGGAGAAGTGACCCGGAGCAGGTTGGCTGCATTCGCGCCTGCAACGCTCCACCCTCCGTCATAAGTCATAGACTCCCGCTGTGAGCCGCGAGATCAACCGATTTCCGCCCGTCGCTTTCCCTCATGACGACAGGCCGGTCGCGCCGCGTTTCGAGCACGCCGACCGCTTGCAGAACCTCAATGTCGATGCAGCAGCGCTGGCGGAGGCCCTGCGCGGGGCCATCCGTGGCGAGGTGCGGTTCGACAACGGATCGCGGGCGATGTACGCGGCCGATTCGTCGAACTATCGCCAGGTGCCGATCGGAGTCGTCGTGCCGCGC
>JBAQWH010000165.1:0-4891 GCA_049298815.1 Thermoanaerobaculia bacterium
TCGACGACGCGAATGCAGATGTATTGGCAGATCCTCGGCTTCATGAAGTACGGCGACCTCGCCTCTCTCGCCCGGGCGAAGATGCGCGGCGACGGAGCGACCGGCAGGGCCGGAGGGAAGACGCCGACACCGGGCGCCTCGCCGGCCGCGTCACCATCGGCGGCGGCATCCTTCGCCGCGCTCAAGGCGAAAGGCGGGCTCCGATGAGGAAAGCGGATCGGTACAAACCGGCCATTCAGCGACGGCGCCCGAAGACGGAAGGCGAGATGGTGTCGCGAATGGTGCAGATCGGATTGAACGCCGACGAGATCGGGCGCGTCATGGGGCGGAAGACTTCGACGGTGGAGAAGATGTTCGCGAAGGAGCTCCACCGCGGGTTAGTGGAACTGTTCCTCACGGCCCGGCGCGAGCAGTTCCGGCGCGCCTTCAGTGGCGACACCCTCGCGCTGATCGACCTCAGTGTGCAGATCCTCGACGAATTCAAAGACAAGCGAGAAGAGGCGGAGGCCATTCTCGCCCTCGCAAAGGCGGAGAGGGCGGCCGAGGACGAAAAGCCGACCAACTGACCGGGGGCGGGATACGAAGCCGCATACGCCCCTGCTGCCGTCGCCGGGCGGCCCTTTCCCGCGAGGCACTTCCGACGAGCGCGCAACTGCTGCCGTAGGAGTCGAATCGGCTTTCCGGAACGCTATGAGCCGCGCTTGTTGCGCAATTCTTTCCTCTTCGCCTGATCGGCATAGACGAACACTGCGACCAGCGCCGTGAGATCCGCGATCAGGATTACGAAGCCGGTCGTACCGAAGCCATTGACTATCAGGTACATCGCACAGGCGATGACGACGAGCGCGATCACCAGTCCGAAGATCTGTCCGAGGCGCTCGTTCTTTACGCGCGCCGGAATGACCTGAGCTTCCAACGACTGACGGTGTCGCTGATTGCTTTCCGCCATCTCGAAGATGCGGTTCGCGAAGCCCGGCTGAACCTGTTCGTAGCGCGCGAGAATCTCAGGCGGCGGAAGAGGGCCGCGGAACACGACGCCTTCGATTTGCGTGACGAATTGAGGGACCGCGTTCTGTGCCTGTTGCCGCTGCGCCACGCGGTCAGCCTCGCGCCGTGCAAGCTCGCGACGCTCAGTCTTCTCGCGGCTTTGTCGGCCCATGCAGGTATTCCGTGAACAGCTCGAGCTGTTTTCCGGTGGGCTCCGGCAGCGGACCGAGCTTCACAAAAGCCGCCGCGAAATCGGCATATGCCTGGCCCCAGTCAGCCATCATTGCACGGGCATCGGCCTCCTCGGGCGACTGGCTCCAGTTGTATGGTTCCGGCAGTCCGAATGGATCGAACACGCGGCCCAGGCCACGGAGGAAGGATCCCTCTGCAAACAAGAAGTCGGAACTCATAAAAGCACGCTCACGTTCAAAAACACTGCCGGACGGGCAATGAATTGCACTACCGGCGGCCGGATACTAACACGCGACCCGTGACATAGCGGGCCGTCACGACGTCGTGACAGGCAGCCCCCCCCGTGGCTCTTCGGAACTCGCGCGCACCTGATTACACCGCGACGAACGCTGCCTCATACGGCAGCGGCAGCGGCACCCATGCAACGGAGGCCACCTCGACGGACCCCTCGCGCAGCCCGTAGCCCGTGGCCCACTGGAAATGCTCCGGCTCCCGCGGCCCGCCCCATGAAAACCCGTAGTGAGCGAAGGTCCTCACGACCTGCTCCGGCATCGTCGCCCGCGGAATCAGATCGAGCGCGATCCCCCATGCGTGCGTGGAGAGAGCATCGCCGCTGCTCATCGGTCGCACGACGTACCCGGCCCGGAAGCCGGCCAGTTCGTCCCAGAGGCAGTGGTCCTCAAGATCCTCGAACAGCTCCCGGACGTGGCGCGCGAGATGCCGATTCACCGCGACGCGGGTCACTTCGCAGTGCGCGTACCTCAGCGGCCGCGGCAGTCGCACCCGCGTGATGTGCTGAACCTCCCATGTTGGGGCGATCCCTCCATCTTTGCCGATCAGGGGGCGGGGATCACCGAAGGCGGAGACGATAGCGGCGAGGCCGTGAGGAGGAGCGGAGGGCGCGTGCTCTGTCAGCATGCGTTCAGCGTAGAAGCCGCGTCTATCCGGGTCAGTTTGCCGAGGGATCGCGGTCCGGATCGCCTCTCCGCGGCCACGGCGGCACCGTCCCGAGTTCTTCGCCATCCTCTCCTACTACGATGATGGCGCCCTGGCTCGGATCGCGTCCGCACGTCTCGCAGTGAGCCCGGATGATGATCCCCCGCGACTGCGGCTCGCGATCGCGCTCCTCCGCCGTGGGTCCATCCTCGCGGAGCCCACCGATAGCTTTGTTCGCGAAGATCAACGCCTGCACGTTGCCCTTCAGCGCGATATCAACGAGCTCCGCCCTTAGAAGATTCGAGCAGGCTTTTGTCCCTTCCTTAAGGGGTAGGACAAAATTCCGGCGCAGCGTTCGCGCACTGACGCCTAGCGTCTCGGCTATGTCCTGCTGGGAGTAACCGGCCTGCGCGAGCTTGCGCACTCGCTCCGGATCGACCTCGATACGTGGCCGGCCGCGTCCTTTTGGCTGCTCTGCGGCACTCACAGATCCCCCATGCGGCCCAGCGCGAAGTCGGCGATGATCGTCTTGATGTCCTCGATGTCCTCATCCTGGACGACGAGGAATCGACGCTGAGGCCGCGTGAGCCCTTCCTGGTGATTCTTCGCGCCCGGCCGCGTCGTGCCGATCGTGACGGAATGCTCGTCGTGATGGTTGATCGAGTATTGGTTCCCGTCAGGTGACAGCGAGCGGACCAGTAGCAAAGAGTCTTGCAGAATCAGATCGGTTCCGCGCTTCCGCTTTCGCGTCGATTCCTTCAGGTCCGGCCATCGGTCCGGGCGGCCCTGCGCCTGGAAATTCTCCTGCGCTGAGCGGATCAGGACGTCACGCACCGCGCCGCGCATGATGGGGCTCATGTCCTCGATCCGTTGGCCGATCCCCTCGAGCTGTGCGTGCACGTCGTCGGCGCCGAGGATCGCGAGGTGCGGGGAGTTGAAGTCGATCGCCATAACTTCAGTCTAGGGCGCGCGTCCATTCGCCTTACCTCGCGGCGATGCTTACGCATCCTGTAGTATTATACTTGCGCATCCGTAAGCAGTCGTGCTACCGTTCGCGTCCATGAATGCAAAACAACGTCTTGCCCTTGCCGAGCAGCTCCGGGCGGCGATCGAAGCATCCGAGCTCTCGCGGTACGAGATCGCGAAGCGCACCGGCCTGAGTCAGGCGGCGCTCTCGCGGTTCATGGCCGGCGCGAGCCTGTACGTCGAGACGCTCGAGAAGATCGCGGGCGCACTCGGGATCGAAGTCACGTTGTCGAAGCCGAAGGCCGCGGCGCGCAAGCCGCGACCTTCCGAGAAGTGAACCCGCAACCGCGGCCGAGGCCGCACAGGAGAGGAGACCAAGGGAGATGAACGAACAGACCGCACAGCCCCGCGCGAGACTACCGCGCCGCGTCCGGCCGGAGGCGCCGATCGGCGACGACGCTTTCGCCTGCGAGATCGCCATCGCGCTCGACGCGATCGAGAAGCTGACGCATAACGAGGCAGGGAGTGTCATGGACATCGCGCAGGAAGCGAACTGCGAGCCGCTGCTGCCGTTCCTCGCGCTGCACTTCCGTCTGGCCTACGTCCTCGGCTCGCCCCACGGCCGCGAGTTCCGGTCGGCGCTGCGGGCGTGGCGCGCGAACGACCTGCTCGACGCCACGCTGTGGCGCTTCTTCGGCGTACAGTACCGGCCGAGATACCGACCGGGCTTCGGGAGTCCCGAGGACGTCGCGGAAGCCGTCGAGCGGTTCAAGACCAGCCGTCCCTTCGACCTGATCGGCGTGGGGCCTGCGCGCCCCGTCGAGACACAGAGCGTCGAAGAGCGGCGCGGGATTCTTCGAAGCCTCGCGGTCGGCGACGTGGTCGAGTGGTGTTTCGACGGATGGAAAGACTCTGCTCAGTCGAAGCGCGCGAGGGTAGTGAGGGTCACGCCGAGAGTCGTCTACGTCTGCAAAGTCGGCCGAAAGACGCGGCAGTCGCTTACTTCAATCGCCACCATTCCGGGTTGCGCGCTGGCGAAGGTCACTCACGAGGAGGCGCAGCGATGAACGAACAGACCGACGTGCACTACCGGATCAGCGGCCCCAATCGCGAGTTCGTGTTTCGCGGGGCTCCGGGACCGGAGATCGAAGCATGGGCCAAGGAACGCGGGCTCACTCTCAGCACGGTGGAAGAGGCGGACATGATGGACGAGCCGCACTTCACCCGCGCCTACGCCTTCGGCGACTTCATCGCGCTCGACTGCTCGCCGATCGAGACGGAAGAGGAGCAGCCAGAGGAACGGTCCTGAAATGGCCATCGTCCGCAGGTTCGAATCCCAAAAAGCGCAGAAATACCGTGGGATACGGACCCGTATACGACCAGAAGCCGCACTCACAACTGACGGCAGCGAAGCAACTTAGAAGCCGATTCGACTGCCACCTCCTCCGCCAATACCGCTCTCGGAACGACAGAGTCCCTCAGTCCCTCAGTCCCTGAGTCCCTCGGTCCCTCGGGGAACGCAACGCGAGAGGGTCGAGCGCGGGACGACACCCTGTACTACCACCAACAGAATCCATGCACCGCGCGGAGATTCATGGAGGGCGGACCTCCAGGTCCGCCGTCCGAGTTGCGGCGCAGCCGCGCTGCGGCAACCAGGGTTGTCATTGCCCCGCCCCATGACGCATCCTCGGCGGGCATCGGAAGAATCCCAATGAGACACGCTCTGAGGATGACCCTCGTCGCAATGCTCGTCGTGCCGGTCGTGCGCGCACAGGCTTCCGAGCCCGACGCTGCGTGGGCCGAGGCGGTG
>JBAQWH010000166.1:0-2117 GCA_049298815.1 Thermoanaerobaculia bacterium
GATCAGCGCGCGCGTGACGCCGCGCTTCTTCGCCATGAGGCGGTTTGCGATCGGGAGGAGGAAGGCCGCGGTCTTGCCGCTGCCGGTGGCGGCCGCAGCGAGCACGTCCTTGCCCGCCATGGCCGGCGGGATCGAGTCAGTCTGGATCGGCGTCGGCCGCTTGTATCCGAGCTCTTTGAGCCCGCGCAAAAGATCGGGATGGAGCCCGAAGCTACTGAATGGCATTGAATCTCACTTTCTCTTTGATGCGAATTCAGGTTAACCGCGTTGGTTGCCAATGAATTGCGTTTTGGAGTGCGGCGCCCGCAGGCGCCGCTTTCGACTGTGCTGACGCTCTTGCAGCCAGGCACGCAGAATGCGCGAATGCCCCGGGACCACGTTCGACAGTCGCTGCCTGCGCGTCGATGTGTACGCGGGTCGCAGAAAAGCGGCGCCTGCGGGCGCCGCACTCCAAAACGTTGACGCGCCGCCCGGGCTCAGCGCACTCTGCCCGCACATGAACACACTCGACCGCGAGATCGAAAGCCTCCGCCCGATCCTCGCCTCCGCGACCGATCCTCTCCTGAGGCGCGAGCGGCGCGAGGTCTTCTCGATCTACCCCGAGCTTCGCGTGATCGCGTGGGCCGGGGCGGTACTGATCGCGACCGCGATCGGGATCGTCATCAAGAGACACTACGACGTGATCGGGCCGGTGGCCGTCGCCGCGCTCGTCGGCATCCTCGCGCTCGTCTGCTACGCCTGGGCGTGGGACCACAGGCACCGCAGCTCGCTCGTCGACGACTACGTCCTCCTCCTCGGCGCGCTCGTCGTGAGCGCCGACGTGGCGTTCATCGAGACGCAGTTCCATCTCCTCGGCGGCGCCTGGCCGCGGTACCTGCTCGTCCTTGCGGTCGTACACGGCCTCGTCGCGTACGTTTTCGATTCGCGCATGGTCCTGTCGTTTTCGATCTCCGCACTCGCTGCATGGATCGGGGTCGACCGTCAGTCGATCGAGAGAGGCACGTACGACGAGATCGACTTCGCCGGTCGCGCATTCACCTGTGCCGCCACACTCCTCATGTGGCGTGTTCTCGACGAGCGCTATCGCGCGCGCACGACCTTCCGCAGAACACTCGAACACTTCGCTGCAAACGTCGCGCTCTGGGGCGGACTGGCTCTTCTCGTGGACGATGACATGCGCGCGGTGGGGACCCTCATCAGCGTTGCGCTGGCGGCGTTCGCCGTCTTCTGGGGAGTCCGGACGAGGAGCGAGCCGTTCGTCCTCTATGGGTTCCTCTATGCGGTCCTTGCGATCGCCATCTTCCTCGTCATCGAGGCGGGACACGAGATGGCCTCGCTGCTGATCTTCACGTCGCTCGTCGGTGCGATCGCCGGCGTCGTCGCGATTCACGTGTCGTTCCGGAGGGCTGCGCGATGAAGCGCGCGATGATCACGACGACGGAGGAGCGCCTGCTGCAGCTCGAGCGGCGCAGCGAACTGTGGCGCGCAGAAGGACACATCGACGACGCGCAGCGCTCGGCGATTGGAACCTTTGCGAACGTGCCCTGGGTATCGCGTGGTCTCCTCGCCTCGATCGCTCTTTTCGTCCTGACGGTCCTCGCGGTTCTGGCGGCGGCGTGGTTCGCGGACGAGGTGCTTCCGTTTGGCGAACGACTGGTAATTGCGATTGCATCGATCGTGACCGCCGAGCTGTTGATCAGACGCTTCGGGTGGTGGTCCACGGGCGTCGAGCAGGCGCTCTGGCTGTGCGGCCTGTTTGCGCTGATCCTCAGTCTGCCCGGTAAGGGAACGCCGGAGGCGATGCTCCTTTTCGCCACCGCGGCCTTCATCGCGGCGGTGCGCCTGCGCAGCGCGCCCCTCGGCATACTCGGTGTGCTGATCATCGCCGGCTATGTCGAGAGACGAGCGACGTGGTTCGACTGGAGGGACTACACCGATGCGGCGAGCCGCTTCCCGGTTGCGCCACGCATCGCAGCGCTGATCCTCGCGGCGCTGTCTGCCGTCGGCGGCACTGTGGCGCTGCGCCGCGAGTGGCAGCGCCCGTCGACCGAGTGGTTCTGGTCGGGGTTCGTCGCGCTCGCACCCGCTGCATTCCTGCTGGCCTCGCAATTTCGCGA
>JBAQWH010000167.1:0-10474 GCA_049298815.1 Thermoanaerobaculia bacterium
CTACCCCCCTGGCCACTGACGTCGATCGCCCGTCACAACGCCGTCACCTGTGTCCGCACGCCCTCCCGCCAGCGGCATGAAAACCCACCAGCGACGTAATCGCCGTCCTCGCCGGCATAACTGGATCACGCACACCCACTTAGGCGATCCCCTACACGGCGACAACGTTTTTCCGGTGCGATTCTTCGGAAAGGCGAACGGTCCCGGGACTCACCCTTTCGGTGGAAAAGTCATTAAGTTCCTGTAAACTCTCGCGAACTTTCGGGTGGCGCGAGGGCGCTTCAGCACGGGTCACCCTTTGCAGTCCCCAGTTCGGTCCCGATGGCTTGTCAGACCCATTCGGCAAAATCACAGGAGGGGTTCATGAGGTTTTTCAATCGAGTCGTAGTCCTTACGGCGATCCTCGCGCTCTGCGTTGGATCACTGTTTGCCCAGAGCTCGTCGACCGGCGCGCTCACGGGCGTCGTCTCACAGGACGGCGTTCCGCTTCCGGGTGTGACGGTCACGGCGTCGTCGCCCAGCATGCAGGGCGTGCGGACGACCGTGACGAACGAAGCAGGCGGTTACAACTTCGGCGCACTGCCGCCGGGCGATTACACCGTCCGCTTCGAGCTCACCGGCCTGCAGACCGCCACGCAGCGCGTGAAGGTCGGCGTTGCGCAGACCACCCGCGCCGACACGGCGCTTTCGATGAGCGCGGTCGCCGAGGCGATCACGGTCACCGCGGCCGCTCCGGCCGTTGCCGAGACCAACGAGGTTCAGTCGAACTTCACCGGCGACGTGATCGAAGAGCTGCCGATCGGCCGGACGGTTCTCGCCGTCACGGCGCTTTCTCCGGGCGTCGTTTCGGGCGTCAACGGTCTCTCGATCTCGGGCGGCCAGTCGTTCGACAACCTCTACACGGTCAACGGCGTCGTCGTGCAGGAGAACCTGCGCGGGCAGCCGCACAACCTCTTCATCGAGGACGCAATCCAGGAGACGACGGTTCAGCAGGCGGGCGTGTCCGCTGAATTCGGCAACTTCACCGGCGGCGTCGTCAACGCGATCACCAAATCGGGCGGCAACGAGTTCAGCGGAACGCTCCGCGACAACCTGACCAACCCGGCCTGGACCGACGAGTCCGACAACGTCTACACCACCGGCGCGGCCACGGTCGGCGGCGCTCCGGACCCGAACTGCATCGGCATGGTCCCGGGCAGCACGACCACCTGCGTCAAGCAGGTCGTCACCGCCAAGCCGCTCGACAAGCTCAACAACGTTTACGAAGGAACCTTCGGCGGACGCATCATCCGCGACCGGCTCTGGTTCTTCGTCTCGGCCCGCGACGCCGAGCGCGAGCTGCAGCTCGCGATGTCCAACGGCGGCGCCGCGTACACCCGCATGGCGATCGACGAGCGCAAGGAAGCCAAGCTCACCGGCGCGATCACGGCGAACCACAACCTCGTCGCTTCGTACCTCGAAGCGCCGGCCTCGTTCACCAACGGCTGCCAGATCGGCTGCTACGACTGGTCGTCGATCGACCCGGCCGGCTCCAACCCGAACGACTTCATCACGGCGTTCTACAACGGCGTCCTGACCAACAACCTCCTCCTCGAAGCCCGCTATGCGAAGAAGACCTTCGCCTTCCAGGGCTACGGCGGTGAGGACACGGACCGCGTCACCGGCACCGTCATCCGTCTCGTCGCGCCGGGCTACGGCACGACCGTCAACGAGCCGTACTTCTGCGGTTCCTGCGGCGACGAAGCACGCGACAACGACTCGATCGGCGCCAAGCTGAGCTACTTCCTCGGCACCAAGGCCTTCGGCAACCACAACATCATCGCCGGCTACGACCAGTGGCACGAGACGCGGATGTCGAACAACTTCCAGTCGACGACCGACTACGTCTTCATCGCGCAGAACTTCGCTCCGAAGCGCGACGCCAGCGGCAACACCCTCATGTCGGTCAAGGGCTCGGTCCCGACCGGCTCCGGCGACTACTTCCAGTACTGGCCGATCCTCGCCTCGTCGCTCGGCTCGGACCTCAACACCGACTCGTTCTACGTCAATGACAAGTGGGACTTCAACGCCCGCTGGTCGTTCAACATCGGCGCCCGCATGGACAAGAACGACGCGATCGACAGCGCCGGCAACGCGGTTGCCAGCGACTCGAAGATCAGCCCGCGCCTCGGCGCCTCGTTCAACGCCCTCGAGAACGGCCGCCTCCGCCTCAACGCCACCTACGGCACCTACGTCGGCCGCCTCGCCGAGACGGTCTCGGGCTACGGTTCGGCCGCCGGCTCGCCGGCCCGCTTCAACTACCGCTACGGCGGCCCCGACATCATCGACGTCTCGCCGGAAGAAGCCATGCGCCAGGTGTGGGCGTGGTTCGACCAGCAGGGTGGCATCAAGACCGTCGCCCCTTACAGCCAGAACATCCCCGGCGTCTCGACCCAGATCCAGGGCTCGCTCAAGTCCCCCAGCGTCGACGAGTGGTCCCTCGGCGCCTCGACCCAGATCGGTCAGGGCTTCCTCCGCGCCGACTACATCCGCCGCGAATGGAAGGACTTCTACGGCTCGAACACCACGCTCGGAAACGGCCAGGTCACGCTGCCCAGCGGCGCGAAGTCCGACAAGACCTGGGTCATCAACACCAACGAGTTCTCGCGCGAGTACGACGCGATCCAGCTCCAGGGCTCTTACCGCCTCTGGAACCGCCTCAACCTCGGCGCGAACTACACCTGGTCCGAACTCCAGGGCAACTACACCGGTGAGACCAGCGGCTCCGGCCCGGTCACCGAGGGCAGCGGCAAGGAGTCGTACCCCGAGTACTACTTCGAGCGCTCCCAACCGGTCGGGTTCCTCGGTTCGGATCAGACCCACAAGTTCCGCGCCTGGGCCGCGATCGACTTCGCGACCTTCCTCGGCAACTTCAACGTCAGCCTTCTTCAGAACTTCGACTCGGGGACGCCTTACTCGTACACCGGCGCAGTCACCTACGCGGGCTACATCACCAACCCCGGCTACGTCCTCCCGCCGACCAGCGGGACCTACTTCATCAGCGACCGCGGTGACTTCCGCTTCGACGACATCACCGCGACCGACCTCGCGCTGAACTACACGACCAACCCGGCCTGGCTCCGCGGCGTCGGCCTCTTCGTCCAGGCCGAAATGCTCAACATCTTCAACGAGCAGGGCATGTGGTCGTACAGCACCGCCGTGAACACCCGCGCGAACGGCCGCAGCGACCTCGCGGCGTTCAACCCGTTCACGACCGACCCCGGCTCGCTTATCGAGTGCCCGCAGAGCAACACCCCGGCCCAGTGCCAGGCGATGGGCGCGCACTTCCAGAAGACGGCGCTCTTCGGCCTCCCGACCTCCGGCCCCTCGAACCCGGACCGTGCCGGCAGCTTCCAGCTCCCGCTCACCTACCGGTTCTCGGTCGGCCTCCGCTTCTAAGCTCCAGCGTTACCGCTTCACCGAAAACCCCGGCCGCGAGGCCGGGGTTTTCTTTTTGCGAGAGCGCCCTTCTGTTACATCCGGTAGCCGTCCCGTCACGCCCCTCCCCCGTCTCCGCAACGTATCTGGAAACTCACCAATAATGGGCATTATCAGCCGCGCCCGCCACCTTGCGATTGCCCCTCCCGGAAGTACACTCCGCCATCTTTTGGAAACTGCGCATAACTGAGGATGCGCGGGTCCGGATGGTCCGCAGCAAACCACCGGCAAACCGGTGTCATCTCAAGGAGGAGCAAATATGAGGTTGCTCAAAAAGGCATCGCTACTGGCAGCGATCCTCACCCTCGCGGCAGCATCACTGTTCGCCCAGGGCCTGACCGGCACGCTTACGGGCGTGGTCTCTCAGGACGGATTCCCGCTGCCCGGCGTCAGCGTCTCGGTCTCGTCGCCCAACCTGCAGGGAACGCGCGACACCGTGACCAATGAAGCGGGCGGCTACAACTTCGGCGCACTGCCGCCGGGGGACTACATCGTCAAGTTCCAGCTCGAAGGGCTCCAGCCGCAGACGAAGAAGGTCAAGGTTGCCCTGTCGCAGGCGGCCCGTGCTGATGCGGAAATGCAGCTCACCGCCGTCAGCGAGGCGATCACGGTCACGGCCGCCGCTCCCGCGGTCGCCGAGACGAACGAAGTGCAGTCGAACTACACCAGCGACACGATCGACGAGCTCCCGATGGGCCGTACGGTCACGGCGGTCACGGCGATCTCGCCGGGCGTCGTCTCCGGCGTCAACGGCCTTCAGATCTCCGGCGCGCTTTCTTCCGACAACCTCTACACCGTGAACGGTGCAGTCGTTCAGGAGAACCTCCGCGGCCAGCCGCACAACCTCTTCATCGAGGACGCCATTCAGGAGACGACGGTCCAGACGGCCGGCGTTTCGGCGGAGTTCGGCAACTTCACCGGCGGCGTGGTCAATGCGATCACCAAGTCGGGCGGCAACGAGTTCAGTGGCTCGTTCCGCGACAACATCACCAACCCGTCGTGGACGAATGAAGCTCCGGATGTCTACGGCACCAACGGCCAGCTCACGCCGACGCCGAAGAACCTCGACGAGACGGCGCACCAGTACGAGGCGACCCTCGGCGGCCGCATCATCCGCGACCGGCTCTGGTTCTTCACCTCGGGCCGTTACTTCGAGCGCGACTTCACGGCCAACTACACCAACGCCGGCGGCTCCTACGCCCGCACGTCGAAGGACGAGCGGATTGAAGCGAAGCTGACCGCCGCGATCACGCCGAAGCACAATTTCGTCGTGTCTTACCTCGACGCTCCGGCCGAGTTCACCAACGGCTGCCAGGGCGCCGGCTGCTTCGACGACACGGCGATCTTCGCCGCCGGCTCGAACCCGAACGACTTCCTGACGGTCTTCTACAACGGCGTGCTCACGAACAACTTCCTCGTCGAGGCAAAGTACTCGAAGAAGGACTACGCGTTCGTCGGCTACGGCGGCACCGACCAGGACCGCATCACCGGCACCCCGATCCGCCTCTTCGCCCCGGGCTTCGGCGGCACGCTCACGAATGAAGCGTACTTCTGCGGCTCCTGCGGCGACGAGCTCCGCAACAACGACGCCATCGGCCTGAAGGCGACCTACTACCTCGGCTCGAAGTCTCTCGGCAGCCACAACATCGTCGCCGGCGTCGACCGCTGGCACGAGACGCGTCTGTCCAACAACTACCAGACGCCGTCCTCGTGGGCGTTCGTCGCTTCGGGCAAGGCCCCGACGCGTGGCGCTGACGGCCGCGCGCTGGTCAACATCACCCCGGGCGTCGACTACATGCAGCAGTGGCCGGTGCTCGTCGAGTCGCAGGGCTCGGACCTCAACACCGACGCGCTCTACTTCAACGACAAGTGGGACCTCAACAGCCGCTGGTCGTTCAACCTCGGCCTCCGTTTCGACCGGAACGACTCGGCCGACAGCGCCGGCACCACCGTGGCTGACGACTCCGCGATCTCGCCGCGCCTCGGCGCGACGTACGACCTCTTCGCCAACGGCCGCGTCCGCATCAACGCCACCTACGGCCAGTACGTCGGCCGTCTCGCCGAGACCGTCTCCGGCCTCGGCTCGGCCGCCGGCAACCCGGCCGTCTTCGGCTGGCTCTACGAAGGACCGGCCATCGTCAACGCCACCGCAGTCGACGCGCTCAAGACCATCTGGGCCTGGTACGACTCGAAGGGCGGAATCGAGGAAACGACGCTCGTCGTCGCCAACGTTCCGGGCACCAACCGCAAGATCGACGGTTCGCTGAAGTCGCCGAACGTCGACGAGTGGACCATCGGCGCCTCGACGCAGATCGGCCAGGGCTACCTCCGCGGCGACATCATCCGCCGCGAGTGGGCCGACTACTACGGCGTGAGCGCAAGCACCCAGATCGGCACGATCAAGCTCCCGAACGGCAGCACGTCCGACCTCCAGCTCATCAGCAACACCAATGACGTGGCGCGCGAGTACACCGCCCTTCAGCTGCAGGGGCAGTACCGCCTGTTCAACCGCGTCAACATCGGCGCGAACTACACGTGGTCGGAGCTCGAGGGCAACCTCAACGGCGAGACCTCCGGTTCGGGTCAGGTCACCGAGAACACCTTCACCTACTACCGCGAGTACTACGGCTTCGCGCAGAACAACCCGATCGGCATCCTCAGCACCGACCAGACGCACAAGATCCGCGCGTGGGCCGGCATCGACTTCGCCACCGTCGTCGGCAACTTCAACGTGAGCGTCCTGCAGAACTTCGACTCGGGCACGCCGTACTCGCTGTCCGGCTCGATCGACGTCCGCTACAGCGCCTCCGCGCTGCCGAACGGCGTCGTGAATCCGGGCTACGCCACGCCCCCGACCTCGGTCGGCTACTTCTTCAGCGACCGCGGCGAATACCGCTTCGACGACGTCACCTCGACCGATCTCGCCATCAACTACAGCACGAACCCGACGTGGCTCCGCGGCGTCGGCCTCTTCGCGCAGGCCGAGATCTTCAACATCTTCGACGAGGACGGCCTCTACGCGTACAACACCTCCGTCCTCACCCACCTGAACGACTCGTCCCTCAAGCGCTTCAACCCGCTCGCGGGCGACGTCCCGGTGGAAGGCGTCCACTACAAGAAGGGCCCGAACTTCGGCCGCCCGACCAGCACTGCGTCCTACCAGACGCCGCGCGGGTACCGCTTCTCGGTGGGCCTCCGCTTCTAGCCTCAACGCTTCAACGCTTCAGACGAGCCCCGGCCGAGAGGCCGGGGCTTTTTTTGAAGAGTGAAGTGTGAAGTAAGAAGTGGGAAACCCGCCCACCCCTTTCACACTTCACACTTCACACTTCACACTTCACACTTCCGTCGGAATACCCCACCCTCCCGCTGGCCTTCAAAGACCCACATGCGCGGATCACATGGCTGGGCCGAGATTTCACGCGAGCGGAAGCGGGAGATCATCGAGGCGATCGCGGCGAACCGGCCGACGCGCGGGCCGGTCCATGTCGAGCTCGACCTCACCGACCGCTGCAACGTCGACTGCTACTTCTGCAACCAGCGCGACGTCCGGACGAAGGACTCGATTCCCCTCCCGCGCCTCAACACGCTCATCGACGAGCTCGTGGCCACCGGCCTGCGGTCGGTCCGACTCTCCGGCGGTGGCGATCCGCTCTTCCACAAGGACATCCTCCCGGTGCTCGACCACCTGGCCTCGTCGGACGTCGTGGTCGACAACCTGACGACGAACGCCGTCGCGTTGACCGAAGAGATCGCCGAGCGCCTCGTGCGCAACCGCGCACGGGAGGTCATCGTCTCGCTCAATGCCACCGATGCAGCCGATTACGCGCGAATGATGCGGGTCAAGCCGGCGCTCTTCGACAAGGTGCTCGAGAACGTCAGACGGCTCCTCCAGATGCGCGGCGACTCGATCTACCCGTCCGTCGTCCTTCAGTTCCTGATCGACCGCCACAACCTCGACCGGCTCGTCGACATGTACGAGCTCGGCGCGTCGATCGGACCGGACCGCATCGCGCTCAACGCCGTCCTCGAGATCCCCTACGAACGGATCGACGACGCGATCCTGCTGAAGGAGGCGGACCGCGAGCGCGCCGAGCCGCTCATCGAGGAGATCCTCCTCCGCGACCGCGAGACCGGCCTTCTCCAGATCGACTTCGCCATCCCCGGGTGGAACGCCATGCTGTGGCGCGTCCGCGATCGCGTCGGCTCGCAGCCCCACAACTCCCTCCCGACGTCGCCCTCATTTCGCGACGAGAACGGCGGCTGCTTCTTCGGCTGGTACACCGCCGCGGTCACCGGCACGGGCGACATTCGCCCCTGCTGCCTGATGCTGCACCCCGACATCGAGCCGCTCGGCAACATCCACGACGGACCGTTCGAGAAGCACTGGAACGGCCCCGAGTTCGGTGCGCTGCGCGACGAGATGCGCGAGGTGATGCTCCTCAAAGGGCAGCAGCCGTACGTGCCGCGGCGCTTCGAGAAGCTTGCCGAACCCTGCGTCACCGCCGGCCGATGCTGGCTCAAGAACCAGTACTTCCGCGGCGACGACGAGTTCTACTCGGAGCTGGGTCAGACGCTCGACGCGATGCGCGCAAAGGAGGTCCGCTGGATCGGGACTCCGAGACAGATGAGCCGGCGCTTCCGCCTCTTCGTCTTCGAGCACCCGTCGCTCAACCGAGCGTGGGACCGGTTCCGCGAAAGCACGCGTCCCCTGCGGATCGCGATCAAGCGGAGACTCGGCCTCCGCCTGACCGACGCAGGATGAATCGAAGTGTGAAGTGTGAAGTGTGAAGTGTGAAGTGTGAAGTGTGAAAAATAACCTTCACTCTTCACTCTTCACTCTTCACTCTTCACTCTTCTTCCGCCACCTTCTTCGTCGAGTCGAACCACACGTACAGGCACAGCGCGAAGAAGAGGGTGATCGACACGAGCTGCGAAATCATGTCGTTGTCGTAGAACGGCGTCTTGATCCTGTCCTCGGCGTACCACGGGAACAGGCGCAGAGCAGCCCCGAACACCCCGCCGAGCGCGCCGCCGGCCATGAGGCCCGACGCGATGATCACACCCCGCTCGCGCATCGTGCGGCCGCGCGCTCCTCCCACGGTCTCGGACTTCTTCGTCACGAGATGCGCGATGAACCCGCCCACCAGGGCCGGCGTGTTCAGCTCGAGCGGAAGGTACATCCCGAGGGCGAAGATCAGGGCCGGGGCACCGAGCATCTCGATCGAGAGCGCCACGAGGGCACCCGCGACGAAGAGGATGTACGCGATCGGCTGCCGGTTCATGAACCCTTCGACCAGCGCCTGCATGATCGACGCTTGCGGCGCTGCGAGCACCGGTCGCGCATCTCCGACGGCCGCCTCGCCGAACTGGAAGACCTGCGCGAGCATGACGATGGTGAGGCCGACCGCGATGGCGGCCGCAGCGACACCGAGGAACTTGACGCGCTCCTGCGCGCGCGGCGTCGAGCCGAGCCAGTAGCCGGTCTTCAGGTCGGTGATCGTCTGTCCCGAGACCGACAGCGCCGTGCAGACCATGCCGGCCATCGCCATCACGAAGAACATGCCGGTCGTCCCCGAGAGCCCGAACTGCAGCAGCACCGCCGACGAGATGATGATCGTCAGCATCGTCATGCCGGAGACCGGATTCCTCGCGGTCGTCGCGATCGCGTTGGCGGCGACGGACGTGAAGAAGAACGAGAAGAGAAGCGTGAGGAGGAGGCCGGTGATGAGGACGATCGGGGTGGGGCGCAGCGTCCCGAAGAAGACCGCGACGGCGATGGCGCCGACGACGACGCCGACCAGGATAGTCACGATCGACATGTCACGGTCGGTGCGCTCGAGGTCGACGTGGTTCTCGCCGTGGCGGAAGGCCTTGATGGCGATCGAGAACGAGCCCTTGATGACCTTCAGCGACTTGATGATGCCGAAGATGCCGGCGGTGGCGATCGCACCGACGCCGACGTAGCGGACGTAGCCGCGGAAGATCTGCTCGGCCGTCATGTCGGCGATCGGAATCGTGCCCGGATAGACGAGGCCCGGCACCGCGGCTCCGATCATGAAGATGAGCGGCACGAAGACGAAGTTTGCGAGGACGCCGCCGGCGACGAGGATCATCGACGAGCGGAGGCCCATCACGTAGCCAAGGCCGAGGATGAAGGCGACCGCGTCGAACCGGACGACGATCTTCACCTTCTCCGCCAGGTCGCGCATCTGCGGGATGAACTGGAAGTCGACGTACTCCTTCCAGACCAGGAACGTCGTGACGAAGAAGTCGTACAACGCGGCGATGCCGGTCGCCTGCAGGAGGAGCTTCGCCTGCGAGCCGCCCTTCTCACCGGTGACGAGGACCTCCGTGATCGCCGTCGCTTCGGGGTACGGGAACTGACCGTGCGTCTCGCGCACGAAGTAGCGGCGGAGAGGGATGAGGAACAGGACGCCGAGGCAGCCGCCGGCGAGGCAGATGAAGATCGTCTGCACCGGCTGCGGGTTGAGCTGCATCGAGTAGAGCGCCGGGAGCGTGAAGATCGCCCCCGCCACGACCGATCCGGAGACCCCGCCGATGCTCGTGATGATCACGTTCTCGAGCACGGTCGACCGCCGACGGAAGACGCGCGCGAGACCGATCGCCAGGATCGAGATCGGGATCGCCGCCTCCATCACCTGCCCGACCTTCAGCCCCGAGTACGCGGAGGCGACGGTGAAGATGACGCAGAGGAAGAGACCCCACGCGATCGAGCGGAAGGTCGATTCGGGCGGCGCCTGATCGGCGGGAACCATCGGCCGGTACACCTCGCCCGGCGCGAGCGGGACGTAGGCGTTCTCGGGAAGCGATTTCGACTCAGCAGCTTCCATTCAGATCTCCAGTCATGTGCACGTTTGGACCGTACTGCGGCGGACATTCTCGCAGGTCGGGTGGGCGGACGCGAGGTGAGGGACGACACAGAGGGTGAGGGACCTGGCGCGGACCCCTCATCCGCCTTCGGCACCTTCTCCCCGCT
>JBAQWH010000168.1:0-10582 GCA_049298815.1 Thermoanaerobaculia bacterium
ATCGCGGGGGACGCGGTCGCGACCCGCGAGCTCGCCACGCAGTCCGGAGTCCTCTTCGCGGAGACGCTCGAGGAGTTTGCAGACCTGATCCGGATCTCCCTCCTGATGCGCGCGAGGCGGGCGGGCGGGATGCGGGTCGGCGCGATGTCGAATGCCGGATTCGAGACCGTCGGGATGGCCGACAACCTCGGCGCTTTCACGCTCGCACCCCTCTCCGACGCGACCCGCGCCACGATCGTCGACGTCATCCGTGAGAGCAGGCTCGAGAAGATCGTCACGGTGACCAACCCGCTCGACGTGAATCCGATGCTGAACGACACCGCATTCGCCCGCGTCGCCGAAGAGCTGATCGCCGACGAGAACGTCGATGCCGCGGTCATCGGATGCGTACCGCTGAGCGGTGCGCTCCGGACCCTCGCCCACGAGCTCGACACCGACGAGCCGACGATGGTCAACGTGTTGACTAGTCTCTGGCAGAAAACCTCCAAGCCGTGGGTCTGCGTCATCGACGGCGGCCCGCTCTACGACGAGCTCGCCAGGAGACTCCACGCCGGCGGCGTACCGGTGTTCCGCTCCGCTGACCGCGCGGTACGCGCGCTCAGCCGCTGGTGTAGTGTGAGTCCATGACACGAATCGCAATTCTTCTGCTCACCGCACTCGCAGCGGCGTGCGGCGGCGGAACCGAACAGACGACCCAACAGCCGGCGACGACCTCGTCGACCCAGCCGGCAATCCACCCTCCCCCATCGCTGGCGGAAGCGAAAACGATCATCGACTCGTCAGGAACACTCGGCGAGTTCGAGTTCACGAAGGCCGCGGTGACGGTGCCGATGCAGAAGTCGGCGATGAACGAGCCGCAGCTCGCGGCGGCCGAGCAGCTCGTCAAAGCCGGATGGATCGCGTTCGACGGAAGCGGCGCCGTCGTCCTGGCGAAAGCGCGGGACGACAAGCGATTCCTCGTCCGGCCGAACGGCTTCCTCGACGTGGTGCCGGTGGCCAAGAAGGAGATGGGGGACGTGACCGCGATCCGTCCGTTGACGGTCGGCGAAGCGGAAGCCGAGTTCACCTACCGATGGGTACCGACGGAAGTCGGGACCGCGTTCACGTCCGGTCCGGTCTTCGACCTCTTCGCGGAGCCGGTCAAGGCCAAGGCGACCCTCTTCTGGGACGGCTCGACGTGGAGCGTGATGCGCGTCGCGACGATGTAGGGACTCAAAGCGGCGCCACGGGCGCCGCTTTGAGTCCGCCTGCTACGAGCTCAGTTCCCCCGCGAGCCTGTCGACGGCCAGCGTGGTGGCTTCGCGCCAGTCGCCGCCCATCAGGAGTCCGGCGGTCGCGAGGTAGAGCACGATGTCATGGCGGTCGAACTGCGCGCCGAGCGTGTCGACCGCCTCCTGCACCTGCTCGGGCGTCGGTGTCGCGTATTCCTCGGCCTCGATCGTGCCGTCCTCGTGGGGAATCTTCCAATGGTCGAGGAAGGCGGCGAGCATCTGCCGCTTCTCGGTGGTGTGGTACGCCATCAGCGCCATCTCGAGGTACTGGTCGAACTCCGCCACGCCGATACGCGAGGCCAGCATCTCGGCCTTCTTCTCGGGCGGCATCTTCCGGATCGACTCCTCGCGGAAGTTCATCGCCTTTGCCAGCTGCAGCTGGGCAGCGAGGCGCGAATGCGTTTCGGCGTGTTTCCAGAACGAAGCGAGGATCGAACGACGTCGATCGGAGTCAGCGAGCTCTTTGAGAATGCGTCGGGCAGTCCACATGGGCGCGGAGGATAGCAAACGTCGGGGCCGGGCGGACGGTTGCCGACGTCAGGCGTGCACGACGCTGCGAAGAGAGAGCTCGTTTCGCAGGGCGACGACGATCGTCGCGAGCCTTCGCGTGTCAGCGAACGGCGTCGAAAGAAGCTGCTCCGCCTCGGCTGCGAGCGTGGCCGCACTCGCCAGGCCGTGCCGCTCGAATGCCGCACCGAGGTGACGCGCATCGGCCCGCGCGTCCGCGAGCAGGCACTTGCTGCGCCGACCCACCACGAGGCCCATCGTCGCGGCTTCCAGCATCTCGAGCCGGACACCGCCCGCGTGCTGGGTCCGGAGCCATCCGCTGCGGTCCTCGAACAGAATCGTCCGGATCGCCTCGGCCATCGCCAAAGGATCCGACGTCGACGTGCAGAGGATCACCGGGAACTCCGCCACCGCTGCCTGCACCCACCGGATGATGTCGCGAACCCCCTCGGCAGATCGATCGATCACCAGGAGATCGCACTCCGGCAACGCACTCATCTCGGTCGAGACCCGGACGTGTCGGAGGCGTTGCTCGATCACGGCGAGCGTCGCGGGCGGAAGCCCGGAAACGCAGATATGACGAAGCGGAAAATCGACGACACCGGCAGGACGTGCGGCGGTCTGATGCACGGGGGTGAGCTTACGCGGCTGCGATAACGCCGCGGTTACGTTCGGGACACATCCGGCCGACACCCTCCACTGTGAGATGCCTCCTTGTGAGGCGTGCCCGCCATGACGTAAGTGGCGCAACGGAGGAAGCACTCATGCGCTCGATCACCCTCGCGGCCCTCGCCGCATTTCTTCTCCTGATCGCGACCACGGCCGCCGGACAGGGCCCACAGAATTGCCCGATGCACAAAGGCAAGGCCGGCGCGGACGCCGTCAAGGCAGGAGGCCATCAGCATCGAGGCGGCACCGACGCCGACGCGCCGGAGAAAGGTCCGGGCATGCGCGGTCGTGGCATGGGCATGCGCGGCGACAAGGCCTCCCACCACGAAAACATCCACAGCCTCATGGGCGACCACGCGAAGATCACCCGCAAGATCGAGCAGGTGCCCGGCGGCGTGCTGACCGAGACCACGAGCAAGGACGCGAAGGTCACCGAGACCATCCGCGTCCACGCGCGCGAGATGAAGGACCGACTCGAGAGCGGCACACCGATCCGGATGTTCGACCCTCTGTTCCGCGAGATCTTCGCGAACCACGACAAGATCGAAATGAAGATCGAGGACATCCCGGGTGGCGTCCGCGTGACCGAGACGTCGAAGGACGCAGACGTGGCACTCCTGATCAGGAAGCACGCGGAAGCGGTCGACGGCTTCGTCGCCGAAGGGATGGCGAAAATGCACGAGCCCACGCCGCTGCCCGACGGGTACGGAAAGAAGAAGTAAGTGGTAAGTGGTCAGTGGTCAGTGGTCAGTGGTCAGTCGGACCACTGGCCACTGCCGAGTCAACCTCCCGAAGGTCCTGCGCAGTGCGGACCGGGCCGCCCAATACCCGCACATCCCGTGAACACCCCCGCCCGGCGGCGTCGAGCTCGAGCCGAGGTACAACCTCGGGTTGGGCGTCGCGTAGGGGTCAATTCGCGGAAAGGGTCTCGCAAGGACCTGCAGCAGTGTGTTCGCTCCTCCGGCGATGTCTCCTCCGACGAAGTTCGCGTCGTGATCCTCGTACTGCCCGCTGTTCATCGTTCGTCGCCCCAGGATGAGGTCGCGGAATCCGGGTGCGAAGCGCTCGATCTGGCGTTCGATCCTCTCCGTCATGTCCTCGCCTGAACCGTGGGGGACATGGCAGTAAGCCCATCCCGTGTGCTTCCCACTCGGAGCGCGTGTCGCGTCGAACAGACTCTGCTGGGCCACGAGGGCGAACGGGCGGGCGGTGGTCCTCCCCTCCCAGATGGCCGCTTCGTGATCCGCAATCTCCTCGATGGTTCCGCCCACGTGCACGGTCGCCGCGCGGGTACATTCGGCCGCCTTCCACGGGATCGGGCCGCCGAGTGCCCAGTCCACCTTGAACACTCCGGGTCCGTACCGAAAGCGCCGAAGCTTTCGAACGTAAGTCGCAGGGAGTGCGTCGCCTGCGATCTCCGCGAGCTGGCGGGGAGTCACGTCGAAGATCACCGCGCGCGATTCCGGGACGTCGCGCAGCGAACGGACCGGATGACTGGTGAGGATCTCTCCCCCGAGCTCGCGAAGGTAATCGGCCATCGCGTTGACGATCGCGACCGACCCTCCCCTCGCGGCAGGCCACCCGGTTGCGTGCCCCGCCAGCATCAGTGCGAGGCCGAACGCTGCGGAGCCGGGGGCTCCCAGAGGCAGAAACGAGTGTGCCGCGGCCCCTGCGAAGAGGGCGCGAGCGCCATCGGTCCGAAAGCGTCCCGCCACGCGCAACGCCGGCTGAAGCCCGGTGAGGCCGAAGCGTGCCGCCAGGAGCGGGTGGCGAGGAAAGGGACGGATCGGCCGGAGGATCTCGTCGAACACTTCGGCAGCCCGCTCCGTGAACGGCTGCATCAGCGCAGCGTACGCAGGGCCGTCCACACCCAGTTGCGTGGCCGTCTGGTCGAGCGATTGCTCCAGCGCCGCCGCGGTGCCGTCGTCGAGCGGATGCGCGAAGGCCAGCGGCGAGAACTCCCAGGCGACGCCGTGCTCGGCGAGCGGAAGCGAGCGCATGAACGGCGAGACGACCGCCATCGGATGGACCGCCGAACAGATGTCGTGCCTGAAGCCGGGAAGCGTGATCTCTTCGGTGCGCGCGCCACCGCCGATCGTAGGCTTCGCCTCGAGCACGAGGACCGAAAGGCCCTCCCGCGCCAGAGTGATCGCCGAGGCGAGACCGTTCGGCCCCGAGCCGACGACGACCGCGTCATAGGCGCGAGCTGTCGTCACACCAGGTCCTGCGCCGGCAAGTGCCGATGAACGAGGGATTGCCTTTCGCACAAATGGGAATCGCACGCAGGCGAGGTGCCAGGAAACCGAGATTGGGTCGGCTTCTTCGAGTCGCGCCTGCGCGCCGCGATCCCTACCTCGCCGTGCGCTTCTTCCCGCCGGACAGGAGGTCGGCGAGCCGGTCGACCGAGTCGGCCTGCGAGAGGTCGACCCCGCTCTGAATGGCCGCCTCGATGAGGCCGCGGATGATCTCGGCGCGGCTGATCGCCTTGCCGTGCTTGAGACGTATGTCGATCGCCGCGCGATCGAGATACGCGACGTGGCGATCGAGCAGGACGACGGTGATCTTCGCCCAGGGTTCGGTGTGGACGACGGGGCGGCCGCGGGTGGGTTTTGCAGCAGGAGTCATGACTCCTCCTTCCGATCCCGGCCGGACTCCCGGCCGCAGACACGGTTCCGACGACAAGAGCCTGCAGTGAAGGGTGGACTCGTCTCGAAGCGTCGGTGGGCCGCCGTGTTGCGTCGAGCTCGAAAATAGTAATGGCATTCGATATCCACGGAAAGAAGTCTCTGCTGACAAAAAGGGATTCAGCTTTTTTCACCACAGAGGCACAGAGGACACCGAGGTACACAGAGCAACACACAGGACGCGCTTCAGCTCGCACGTCCTTCCACTGTGCCCTCTGTACTATCAACCACCAGATCTTTGCCCGGCGCCGAGATTCCGTCCGTCACTGCGCGTTCGCGCTCGGCCCCCCAGGAACCCGAGGAACCCCGAGGAAACCCGAGGAACTCAGGGACCGAGGGACCGAGGGACTTTGGTTGCGGCGAAGCCGCGTTCCCCGTGGCTCGGCCCCCCTCTTGCACAATCCGCCCGCATGATGAAGCGCAGCCTTTTCCCACTTCTCGCGCTCGTCGCCATGCTGTCCGTGGGGTGTGGCTCGAGCGGCGATTTCAATCTCATCTCAGTCGAAGAAGAGTGGCAGCTCGGCCAGCAGCTCTCGCAGGACATCGCGCGTCAGGTACGCCTCAACAACGACCCCGCCGCGAATGCCTACGTCCGCGGCCTCGGGCAGAAGATCGTCGCCCGCACCCCGATGGCAAACCTGCCCTGGGAGTTCCACGTCGTCGACGACCCGACGATCAACGCGTTCGCGATCCCGGGCGGCCACGTCTACGTGCATAGCGGGCTCATCGCCGCCGCGGACAACGCCTCGGAGCTCGCCGGCGTCATGGCTCACGAGATCAGCCACGTCGTCGCCCGTCACTCGACCGAGCAGCTGTCACGTCAGCAGGGCCTCAGCGTCCTGGCTGGGATCGCTCTCGGGCAGAACCCGGGAGCCGTCCAGCAGATCGCCGCGCAGATCGTCGCCGGCGGTGCGCTCGCTCGCTACAGCCGCGAGGCCGAGCGCGAGTCCGACGAGCTCGGTCTCCGCTTCATGTTCGACGCGGGCTATGACCCCCGCGGGATGGCGTCGATGTTCCGCAAGCTCCTCGCCCAGCGCGAGAGCTCGCCCGGCCGCGTCGAGCAGTTCTTCTCGACCCACCCCCAGACCGAAGAGCGGGTCAGGGACGCCGAGCGCCGCGCCGCCGAGCTCGGGACACGCTCCGGCCTGATTACGGACGAGCCGGAGTTCCAGGCGGTCCGCCGCCGGTTCCGGTAGCGGAAGCAGCGGGCGCCGGCGGCTTCGCGGCCTGGATCACCCAGGACCGAAGTTGTCGCCGAGCGCCCGCTTGCGGCTCCGCGATCACCTGTTCAGGCTGTCGCGTCCGGAGTCGTCGTCCAGCGGCGCCTCCATCACGTACTCGCCGAGAATCTCCTGGTCGCCTGCGGTCCGCTCACGCGCCACGAGCAGTCGTCGCAGTAACGGAGGGGCGATGAAGGTCGTGAGCATGACCATCAGGGCGACGGCGCTGTACAGCCCGGCCGTGAGGAGCTTCGTCGAGAGGCCGATCTGCGCGAAGATCAGGCCGACCTCGCCGCGCGGGATCATCCCGACGCCGATCAGCGTACGGTTCATCCCCTTCTTCCAGACGACGTAGCCGGCGGCGACCTTGCCGACGATGCCGATCGCCGTCAGTGCGAGGCCGATCAGGAAGAACTGGCGGGCCTCCGCGTCGAAGGGATTGATCGCCTTCAGGTCCACCGCCGCCCCGACGACGACGAAGAAGATCGGAATGAAGAACTGGGCGACGTCGTGGACTTCGTGCTCGATGTCCTTCCCGCGCTCGGTCCGAGCAAGCACCAGGCCGGCGGCGAACGAGCCGATGATGATCGCGGAGCCGACTTCGTGTGCGAGGTACGCGAGGACGAATGCGAAGATCACCGACGCGAAGAAGAGGCCGCGCGCCATGCCGATCCTGTCGATCGTCCGGATCAGCCACGGCGCGAGCTTCGACCCGATGACGATCGCAAGGATGACGAACCCGAAGGCGATCAGGACGACCTTGCTCACGCCGCCGAACGTTAGCGCCCCGCCCGCCGCGAGCGTCCCCATCATCGTCAGGAGCACGAGGCCGATGATGTCGTCGACGACCGCCGCACCGAGGATCACCTGCGACTCCGGGTCCTGAAGGTGGCCAAGGTCGGACAGCACCCGCGCCGTGATCCCGACCGAGGTTGCCGTGAGCGCCGCGCCGAGGAACAGCGAGACGAGCGACGTGAGCCCCATGAAGTGGCCGAACAGGAACCCACCGACGAAGGGGAGCGCGACACCAACGACCGCAACGGCCGCCGCCGATCCGCCTACCGCCATCAGCTTGCGAAGATCGGTCTCGAGTCCGATCAGGAAGAGCAGCAGGATGACGCCGAGCTCGGAGAGGAGGTGAATCGTGACGTCGTGCGGGTCGACCAGATGCAGGCCGGAGACGCCGATGAGAACGCCGCCGACGAGCTCACCGAGGACCGCGGGCTGGCCGAGGCGCTCGGCAATCTCACCGAAGACCTTTGCAGCGACGAAAATCGCAATCAGCGCCAGGAGGAATTCGGCGACGTTCACGCGAAACCTCCACCCGTACAGGAAGAATGGGCCATGAGCACTCCCTCGTCGTGGTGCTAACGGCGGCCCGACCGTTGCGATCTCCTGCGACCGTCGGCCGCACCCGGTCGGGATCATAGCAAGGAGTCCCTCGGTTCCTCGGTCCCTGAGTCCCTCGGGTTCCTCGGGGGAGCCGGGCGATCTCGCAGTCAGCGAGTCGTGGCACTCAGCCGGACACCCGAGGACTCGGAGTGGGAGCCGCGGAACTCCGAGGAACCTAGGGACCGAGGGACCTAGGGACCTAGGGACCGAAGGACCCCACCCCTCGCGGCCGCCCGAAAAAAAAGACCGGTGAGCGAGTTCAAGTCGCCCACCGGTCCTCACGCCCACGCGCGGGCCGTTCGTCCGGCCTGCGCCACACCCCGCGGACGTCCGAGGACGTCCTCACCCTGCGAGTCGCAATCAGTTCATCGCGGCGATCCCGTTCCGCCCATCCCCGCCTTGCGATCGAACGAAAAAGGGGGCTGTACGCCCCCGTTTTCACTTACGTGTCGTTTGATCTGCTCGCGGGGCGGATTGTGCATGGTTGAACCCGCCGCAACTGTGAGCCACCTCACGCTTTTGGAAGATTCATCGAATGGCCCGTCTCCGGTCGGAGGCGTCGCCCGACACGATCTTCAGGCCGCCGGTCAGCGTCGCTTGCGCGTTGCCACTGCGCACGAGGATCACCGCCGATCCCGGCTGGGCTTCGCCCTTCACCAGGTACGAGGCGCTCACGTAGTTCCCCGACCAGCGATAATCCGAGACGCGCTGGAAGGCCGGGTTGAGCACGTCGAACTCCGTCATGCCGCTCGTGAAGCCGTCTCCGCCGACGGCGATCGTCACCGGCTGGCCGGCGCGCACCGTCACCGGCGTCGACGACAGACTGACGTTGTCAGAGCCCGCCGCCATCGCGCCGATCCAACGCGGATTCAGTTGCGCAGGTCCTGCGGTCTGGAGGATCAGGTTCCCGTACAACTTGGCCCCGTCCACCTCGAGCACTTCGCCCGGCATGAACTGCGTCGGGAACGGCGCGCCTTTCGCGGCGCGCCAGACTCCGTTCAGATCCCGGAAACCGACCGGCCCGTCGAGTGGCTCGGCGTAGATCCGATAGCGTCCGGCCGGAATCCCGAGGAGCCTGAACTCCCCTTCGGCGTTCGTCAGCGCGCTCGCGACCGGCTGCCCCTGCGCATTGACGGCCACGACCTGCGCAGCGAACACCCCGCCGGTGTCGCCGACGAGGCGACCCTGCAGAATCGCACCGAGCGTCGAGGGGTCCTTCGTCGCGTAGGCGGCTGTCGCGAAGATCGAGTCGTCGAGATCGAGAAAGGCCGGAGCGCTTCCGCGGCCGACGTAGGGGTACATCACCGAGGAGATCACCGCGGAGTGATCGAAGCCGAGCAAGTGGCCGAACTCGTGTTGCACCGTCTGGCTGACGTTGTAGCCCCCGTTCAGGAGCACGGCGTCGAGTTGGATGTCGGCATCGAGGAACCGTCCGCTTTCGTCGAATGTGTACGTCGTCAGCGCGAGCGCCCCCTGATTGCGGAATAGATCGTCGGTGAGCGTCACGACGTTCCGGCCGTCGTTGCCCGCGGTCACGTCGCCGGTGGCGAGTGCCGCGAACTCGATCGAGGTTCCGGGCAGCGACCAGGCGGCCATCCCGTTGGAAATTGCCGCCCGCGCGTCTGGGAATTTGTCGAGAAGCCTGCGGTCCACGGTGACCGTCATCGGGAACGCCGTTGGCGTCCAGGCGACCGCTCTGGCGGCGCCGTTGATCTCGTAAGTGATCCGGGTTGCCGCGGGCGCCGTCGCCGCCACGCACGTGACCGCAACAGCGAAGGAGAGGTTGCGGAGATTGAGGGACATGTTGTGAGCCGGAGCTGCAACCCCGGTGCCATCAAATAACTGTACTGCGCGTGCTAAGTCGTTGAGAAAAAAGGCTGACGGACGCTGATTCGGGATCGCGAACGCGAACGCGAGGCAGTCGATCGGTGGCCGGGGTTCATGACCGCCGGCCACTGACGATCGCAGCGTCAGACGAGGGCGATGAGATCGATCTCGATCCGGGCGCCTTTCGGAAGGGCCGCGACCGCGACCGTGGTCCGGGAGGGTTTGTGGTCGCCGAAGGAGCTGGCGTAAACGGCGTTCATCGCCGCGAAGTCGGACATGTCGGTGAGGTAGACGGTCGCCTTGACGACCTTGCTGAGATTGCTCCCTGCCTCGGTCAGCACGGCGTTGAGGTTCTCGAACACCCGCTTCACCATCGCATCGAAATCGCCCTGCAGGAGCTCACCGGTGGCCGGATCGAGCGGGATCTGTCCGGAGGTGTAGACGAGGCCGTTGGCCTTCACTGCCTGCGAGTAGGGGCCGATCGCCTTCGGCGCCTGGTTGGTTGCCACGTAGTCCATCTGTCTCTAATCCTTTCAGGGGGCGCAGTATAGCTATAATCGCCGCGTCCGATCGGAGACCCGCCACAGATGAGCTACGCAGGTAACACTTCCCTCGCTGCAGCGGTCCAGGAGCGCGTCGCTTCGACGTTCGAGCAGGCGATGACGCTGTACCGGCAGGGGCGTCTCGACGAGGCCAGCGCGGGCTGCACGCTGATTCGTCAGATGGATCCGATGTTCGAGCCGGCGAAGCAGCTCCTCGAAAAGATCGCGAATCCCACGCTGCATCCGCACCTCGACGACGCCGGAGCTTTCGACCCCTCCGATGCGATGCAGCAGGCTCGCGAAGCGATGGGGGTCCGCGACTTCGAGCGCGTCATCCAGCTGACGACCGAAGTGCTGACGAACGACCTCCTCAACGATGACGCGCGCATCCTCGGCGACGAGGCGCGCGAGATGGTCGAGGCGGCACCGTTCGTCCGGCAGTTCGTCTCGGCCGCCGAGCAGCAGATGGC
>JBAQWH010000169.1:0-1588 GCA_049298815.1 Thermoanaerobaculia bacterium
CGTTCGATTTCGGCTTCGCGGTGAACTGGATGCGAAAGGATCTCGCGATCTGCCTCGACGAGGCACGCCGCAACGGCGCGACGGTTCCCGTCGCCGCGCTGGTCGATCAATTCTATGCAGAGGTTCAGACGCTCGGTGGTGGACGCTGGGATACGTCGAGCCTCATCGCGCGGCTCGCGAGAAAGTGACGAGGAGGTCCCTACCCCGTCAGGTCAGCGGCTCCGTCGCCGGAAACAAGAGGCATGCATCCCCGTAGCTATAGAAGCGATAGCCGTGATCGATCGCATGAGCATAGGCGGCCTTCATGCAGTCGAGCCCGCTGAACGCCGCCACCAGCACGAAGAGCGTCGAGCGCGGCAAATGAAAATTCGTCAGCAGCGCGTCGACGGCTCTGAACCTGTAGCCTGGGGTGATGAAGATCGATGTCTCTCCGGCAAAGGGAACTATTGTCCCGTCCGGTCTTGCTGCGGATTCGAGCAGACGTAAGCAGGTCGTCCCGACCGCGACGATACGGCCTCCCGAAGCCCGCGCATTGTTCAGGGCTTCGGCGGTCGCCACGGTGATCTCTCCCCATTCGGCGTGCATCTTGTGGCCGGCCGTATCTTCCGCCTTGACCGGCAAGAAGGTCCCTGCCCCGACATGAAGAGTCAGCCGCTGCAAGCCGACACCCCCCGAGTCGAGTGCGGCGACGAGAGCCGGCGTAAAATGAAGGCTCGCGGTCGGCGCCGCGACCGCGCCGGATCTCGTCGCGAACATGGTCTGATAGTCGCGACAATCCGCTTCGTCGGTAGAACGCTTGCCCGCGATATACGGGGGAAGAGGCATTGTCCCGATGTGCTCGAGTGCGCGGTCGAGGGCTTCACCGGCCAAAGCGAAGCCTATGAGAATCTCGCCGTCCGCATCTTTTTCCAAGACGTCTGCGGTGAGGCCCTCATGCGTCCTCGACTCGTGCCTTGCCGCAAAACGAATAGTGTCACCGCGCTTCAGTTTCTTGGCCGGACGGGCAAAGGCGCGCCAGAGCGAGGCTCCCTCGCGCCGATGCAGCGTGATCTCGACCTTCGCGCTCGTCTCCCCCCGCGCCCGAAATCCTTCGAGGCGAGCGGAAATGACCTTGGTGTCGTTCACCACAAGCGCATCGCCCGGTCGCAACAACAAGTGCACATCCGAAACTCTGCGATCCTCGAACATCGGCGAGGCGTTCGGATGCACGACGAGAAGCCGCGCCGAATCCCTCGGTTCTACGGGCCGCAGCGCGATACGGTCCTGCGGCAGGTCGAAGTCGAAGTGATCGACACGCATGGGCCGGCCTCTAACGGGACCGCGACCACGGAATATCAGTCCTGACGCCCTCAGCTCACGGTCGCAGCAATGATCTTGTCGGGATCGCGGACCGGTTCGCCGCGCTTGATCTTGTCGACATTCTCCATGCCGGAGGTCACTTTACCCCAGACCGTATAGTTGCGGTCGAGGAAGCGGGAGTCCGCAAAGCAGATGAAAAATTGCGAGTTGGCGGAATTCGGATCCTGCGCACGCGCCATGGAGCAGGTGCCACGGACATGCGGCTCGGCATTGAACTCGGCCTTCAGGT
>JBAQWH010000170.1:0-3174 GCA_049298815.1 Thermoanaerobaculia bacterium
GGGCGGCAGCGGAAGCGCCTCTCCGCCGGCGGCGCGACCAAGCTCCGCGCCTACCCCTGGCCGGGAAACGTGCGCGAGCTCCGCAACCTCGCCGAGCGGCTCGCCATCCTCCATCCGGAGGAGACGATCGAGGCCGAGGACATCCAGCTGGGCGCGGCGCCGGTCGCGACCACCGAGATCCCGATGGACCTGCAGCTCCGCGAGGCCCGCGACGAGTTCGAGAAGCGCTACATCCTGGCGCGCCTCCGCGAGTACGCCGGCAACGTCAGCCGGACCGCCGACGCCCTCGGCGTCGAGAGGAGCAATCTCTACCGGAAGCTGCACGCGTACGGGATCCGGGTCGAGCGAGGGTAGAGAGAAGAGTGAAGAGTGAAGGGTGAAGAGTGAAAGACGCCGGGTGGGCGGGTTTTCACTCTTCACTCTTCTCCCTTCACTCTTCTGGAATACACCCCACATGCCTCCCGTTAGCTGCCGTTGCGTGCGGCTTGACAGCGTCCACCCCGGTGGCTAAAGTTCGCCGCGCCGCAAGCGGGAATAGCTCAGTGGTAGAGTGCAACCTTGCCAAGGTTGATGTCGCGGGTTCGAATCCCGTTTCCCGCTCCAACTGATCGAAAGTCGAAGGGCCGCGAGTAATTCGCGGCCCTTCGTGCGTTCGTTGAGTCCCTTGGGAGAGGGGGGGGGGCCGGTCGGTCCCTCAGCCCCCGAGGGACCGTCCTCCCGCTTATCCCAGCAGGCTGCGCAGCATCCAGGCGGTCTTCTCGTGGACCTGCATCCGCTGGGTGAGGAGATCGGCGGTCGGCTGGTCGTTTGCCTTCTCGGCGGCCTTGAAGACGTCGCGCGCAGTGCGGACGACGGCCTCCTGGCCGATGACGAGCTGCTTGATCATGTCCTGTGCGGACGTCACGCCGTCGGCTTCCTTGATCGAGGTCAGCTGGCTGAACTGCTTGTAGCTACCCGGCGCGGCGAAGCCGAGCGCGCGGATCCGCTCCGCGATCAGGTCGACCGCGAGCGAGAGCTCGTTGTACTGCGTCTCGAACATCAGGTGGAGCGTCTGGAACATCGGGCCGGTGACGTTCCAGTGGAAGTTGTGGGTCTTGAGGTAGAGCGTGTAGGTGTCGGCGAGCAGTCTGGAGAGGCCGTCCGCGATCTTCTGGCGCTGGTCCTCCGAGATGCCGATGTCGATGGCGGACGCGGTTGCGTCGGGAGTGAGTGACTTGCCCATTCGTGTCTCCTTTGGTGCCGCGGCGGCCAGGGCCGCCGCGTGGCGATGTCGCCTGCGCCCGGACTGCGGCGCGCGGCCGGCGTGAGTCTAGCGAAGCGAGGTTAAGACCGCACAACAATCAGGGCAAGTCCTCGTCGAGCCGGTGACGGCCGAGGGACAATTCCTGTGATGTTCGAGAGCCTCGTCCGCAGGGTCCGCGAGGGGTGGTGCAGTTTCGAGGCCCGTCTCGCCGGCCGCCGTATCCCGCAGCGGCTCCTCGGCAGGATGGGGGAGCGCCGCGCCGCCTGGTTCTACCGGCTCCGCGGCTATCGCATCGCCGGCCGGAACATCCGCTTCCCCGACGGGGAGATCGACCTCGTGGTCCGCCGCGGCCGCATGGTGGTCATCGCCGAGGTGAAGACGCGCCAAAGCCGGACCGCAGGCGAAGGGTACGACGCCGTCGACCGGCGCAAGCGCGAGCAGCTCGTGCGGCTTGCCGACCGCTATCTCGCCGGATCGCGCCCGGCCGAACTGCGCTACGACGTGCTCTCGCTCTACTGGACCGGCAGGCGGTTCGTGGTCTCGCACTTCGCGGACGCATTCAGGCCAACGAGCGACGCGCGAAGGCCGTGGCAGTGGCGGGCGTGAGGGGGCGGGAGGGAGGGGGATAGGACAATAGGACCTATGGGACCAATAGGACCAATAGGACCCGCCCGCCCACTGAGTGTGCAGCCACCCGGGTGGGGACTCCCATAGGTCCTATAGGTCCTATTCGTCCTCCCCCCCCCTCTACCTCCTGTGGAAGTGCCGCTCGATGTCGCCATGCCGGATGTCGACGATGATCGGCCGTCCGTGGGGGCAGGCGAAGGGGTTGGACGAGCGTAAGAGGTCGGCCACGAGCGAGGCCATCTCGCCGCCGCCGAGCGGCCGGTGGACCTTGATCGCGGCCTGACAGGCGAGGGAGGCGGCGATCCGCTCGCGGACGCGCGTGACGTGCGACGACTTCTCCTCGGCCGAGGCATCGATCAGCTTCCTGAGGAACGAGGTCACGCTGTTCCGAATCAGTTCGGCCGGCGTCGCGGAGATCGCGAACGAGTTGCCGGAGAATCGCTCGATGTCGAAGCCGACGGCACGGAGCTCGTCGAGGTGGGTCTCGAGGGCCGCGCATTCGGCGGCGCCGGCCTCGTAGACGATCGGCGCCAGAAGCGTCTGCGACACCGGCGTGCGCGCCTCGACGCGCGCGATGAACTGGTCGTAGAGCACCCGCTCGTGCGCGACGTGCTGATCGACGAGGCGGAGGCCGCCGGGGTTGTCGAGGAGGATGTAGCTCATCCGGTACTGCCCGATGACGCGCCCCTGAAGGTCACCGAGATCGGGGACCGGCTCGTCCTGGAGCGGGAGCGTCTCGGCGAGCGACGAGCGGTTGAAGGCGCCCGCTGCAGTGCCGACCGGAGGCTGCACGACCGCTTCGCGTTGGAAGAGCGGCGTGAAGTCCGCGCGCGGCGCGTCGAAGCGTTGTGGCGCGAACAGCGCCGGCGCGTGGGACGCGGCGAATGCTGAAGGGAGCGGCGTGTCGCTCTCGCGCAGGAGGCTCGATCCTTCTTCCGCGCCGCCGAGAGCCCGGCGGAGGGCGTGCTCGACCGAGACGTGTACGCGGGAGGAATCGCGGAAGCGGACTTCCGTCTTCGCGGGATGGACGTTGACATCGACCATCTCGGGCGGGAGGTCGAGGAAGAGGACGATCGCGGGATGGCCGTCGAAGTCGAAGGCTTCGCAGGCGCGCGTCGCGGCGTGCGTCAGCACCTTGTCCTTCACGAGGCGTCCGTTGACGAAGAAGAACTGGTTGCGCCGGCTGCCGAAGCGGACGCCGCGCGTGACGTAGCCGCTGACTTTCGTCTCGTCGATCTCGCGGTCGATCTCGTAGAGGGCGTCGTCGGCAGCCGAGCCGATGACCTGGGTGATCCGTTCCCGCG
>JBAQWH010000171.1:0-2131 GCA_049298815.1 Thermoanaerobaculia bacterium
CTTCAGGATGGCATCCATGTCGGCCAGGCGTCCGTGCAGATGGACCGGCAGGATCGCCTTGGTGCGCGGGGTCAGGACCGCCTCGATCTTGCCCGAATCCATCGTCAAAGTGTCGCGGTCGATATCGACGAAGATCGGGGTCGCGCCGGTGTAGAGAATTGCGGCCACCGTGGCGACGAAGGTCATCGGGACGGTGACGACCTCGTCGCCCGGCCCGATCCCCGCGGCGAGGAGCGCGAGATGAAGGGCGGAGGTGCCGGTATTGACCGCGACGGCCTCCTTCGTCCCGCAGAACGCCGCGAACGCCGTCTCGAACTCGGCGACGGGCTTGCCGAGGATATAGTCGCCGCGCCGGAGCACGGCGACGACCGCGGCCTCGATCTCGGAACCGACGGTCGCGTATTGCGCTTGCAAATCGAGAAATGGGATCATGACGCCTTGCTCAATGGGGCGAGCTCGATCGGATGGCCCTGCTGACGCAGGGAGAGGGACGCGGCTTCGAGGGTCTTGACGACGCGCAGGCCGCACTCGCCGCTCGTCAGGGGAACTTTACCGTGCTCGATGCAATCGACGAAATGCTCGATCTCGGTCAAGAGCGCCTCCTTGTTCGACAGCTCGGGACCGAACATGTCGCCGAGCCGGTAGGAGACGAGGCCCTTGTAGTTCTCGTCGGCGCTCGTGGTGAGGGTGACCCCGCGGTCGTAGACCTTGACCTTCTCGCTCGGCTGCAGGTCGTCGTAGACGATCATGCGCTTGCTTCCACCGATCAAGACCTGCCTGATCTTGACCGGCGCCAGCCAGTTCACGTTGATGTGAGCAATCATCCCGTTCTCGAAATAGACCGTCATGTAGGCCATGTTGTCCGGTCCGTCCGTGACATGGTTGGCCCCATTGGCGGAGACGGCGGCCGGCACCGCGTCCATGAGAAAGTCGAGGATCGCGAGGTCGTGGACCGCGAGGTCCCAGATCACGTTCACGTCGCGCTGGAACAGGCCGAGATTGATGCGCGTGGAATCGTAATAATAGATGTTGCCGAGGGTCCCGTCGGAGACGAGCTGGTGGATCTTCTGGACGGCCCCAGTATAAACGAAAGTGTGGTCGACCATCAACACCAGATTTTGTCGTTGGGCCTCGGCGATGAGGACCGCGGCCTCGCAGGACGTTTGCGTGATCGGCTTCTCGACAAAGACATGCTTGCCGGCACGCAGAGCGGCGAGCGCGATCTGGAAATGGGTCTTGACCGGCGTGGCGATGAGCACGGCGCCGACGGCCGGGTTGGCGATCACGCTCTGCCAATCTGCCGTGAGGCAGGCCGCGGGATGCCGCTTGCCGGCTTTCGCGAGAGCCGCGGGAGACACGTCGGCGATCGCCGAGATCTCACATCCCTCGGTCTCGGCCACGCAGCGCGCGAGGTTCGGTCCCCAATAGCCGTAGCCGACGATCCCGACGCCGATCATCCAATCACTCCTGGGTGCAGCCACGGCTCGAACGGCCGAACCGCGTCTCGAGAAATCGAGCCAGCCCACGCGATCCAGTCACCGCAGGCATAGCATTTCAGATTACGATAGAGGTCCGGCTTCAGTTTCTTTTTTGTTTCACGCTTTTGTGTGTCGCATCGATGTGCGGTATCGCACATCGCACAGCATCCGGGTGTGCATCGCCGGCTCGACCGGTCCCGTGTGCGCGTGCGTCACCGATGACCCGAGCCGGGTTGCCGGCCACGATCGCGTGGTCCGGCACATCCTTGGTCACTACCGAGCCGGCACCGACGAGGACTCCGGTTCCGATCGTGAGCCCGGCGAGGATCGTGGCGTTCGAGCCGATCGAGGCTCGTTGCCGGACGAAGGTCCGAACCAGCTTCCAATCATCCGTGCCCTGCAGCTCCCCCGTCTCGGTCACGGCACGCGGATAGAGGTCGTTGGTGAACATCACGCCATGGCCGATGAACACGCCGTCCTCGATCGCGACCCCCTCGCAGATGAAGGCATGCGACGAGATCTTGCAAAAGGCCCCGATCGTGACGTCGCGCTGGATCTCGACGAAAGGCCCAACACGTGTTTCCGCGCCGATGGTGCACCCGTAAATATTGACGAGGTCCGGATAGAGAATTTTGACGCCTCGACCCAAGGTG
>JBAQWH010000172.1:0-4254 GCA_049298815.1 Thermoanaerobaculia bacterium
CGTTTCTGCCGCGCGGCCGGGTCGTCGGGCGAGACGCAGGCAACCGTGAACATCGTGACCAGGACGAGGGTGAGCGCTTTCTTGACCATGCAAACCTCCAGCGGACGCTACGTTAGACGAAATCGTAAGCTGAGGGTTGCGGAGGAAGAGTGAAGAGTGAAGAGTGAAAAAAGCAAAAGCCCCCGGGGTGGGGGGCTCTCACTCTTCACCCTTCACTCTTCCGAGTGGGGGCTTTCACTCTTCAATCTTCACTCTTCACTCTTCAGCCCTGCGGCGCGCGGATGTGGATCTCGACGCGGCGGTTGAGCTGGCGGCCCTCGGCGGTGTCGTTCGATGCCTTGGGCTGCGATTCGCCGTAGCCGCGGGCGGTGGTGTTGCTCGAGCGCACTCCCTGGTCGACGAGGTAGCTGCGGACCGATTCGGCGCGTCGTTCGGAGAGTGACTGGTTGTGGCTGGGGGTGCCGGTCGAGTCGGTGTGACCTTCGACCACGATGATGTTGTCCGGGTACTGGGCGAAGTTCTTCGCGAGGTCCTGCAGGGTGGCCCGGGACGCGGCACGAAGCCCCGCGGAGTCGACGTCGAAGAGGATGTCGCTCGTGAGCCGGACGTTGATCTCACCCTCGGACGGGCGGCTGACTTCGACTCCTTCGATCTCGCGGAGCTCGGCTTCCTGTTTGTCCATCCGGCGTCCGATGGCGGCACCCACGGCCGCGCCCGCCACACCGCCGACGACGGCTCCCGTGCGGTTGTTGCCGGTCTGATTGCCGATCACCGCGCCGGCGACTGCGCCAGCGGCCGCGCCGATCGCGGCGCCCTTGTTCTGCTTGTCGTTCTCATCCGTGGTGGCGCAGGCGATCGCGAACAGCGGGATCAGCGCGAGGACGAGTGCTTTCTTCAACATGGGTACTGCCTCCTAAGGTTGTTCAGGCTGGGGTCTTTCACGAGTCATACCTGAATGGGACGAATAGGACGAATGGGCCGAATGGGACGAATAGGACCAATAGGACCCCCCGCCCAGGTTGTCGGGGGCGGGTCCTATTGGTCCCATGGGTCCTATAGGTCCCATTCGTCCTATTCAAAGGGAAGGGCGGGCCCGAAGACCCGCCCCTTCACCTCACGCTCAGGCGTTCGCCCGGACGTACAACTCGACGCGGCGGTTCTGCTGGCGTCCGCTCGCCGAGCCGTTCGACGACTTCGGCTGCGACTCGCCCATGCCTCGGGCCTGGATGCGTCCGCTGCCGACGCCCATCTGCTCGATGTAGCGCTCGACCGTGGAAGCCCTGCGGCGCGAAAGGTCGCGGTTGTACGACTCGGATCCGGTCGAGTCCGTATGGCCTTCGACGACGATGGTGGTGTCGCCGTAGCGGTCGAAGACATCGGCCATGTCGCTCAGCTGGTTGCGCGAGCTCGAGCGGAGCGACGCGGAGTCGAAGTCGAAGAGGATCTCGTTCCGCATGGTCACGCGGAGCTCGTCCTCGCCGGTGCGGGCGACGTCGATCCCTTCGATCTGACGGAGCTCCCGCTCCTGCTTGTCCATCATCGCGCCGACGATCGCGCCGGTCGCGGTGCCGACCACTGCGCCGACCACGGCCCCGCGCTTCGGGTTTCCACGCTTCTTGTTTCCGATGACGGCCCCGGCGATCGCGCCGGCCACGCCGCCGATGACGGCGCCCTTGGCGGTCTTGTCCCGACGGTCGGCGGCGTCCTGAGCCCAGGCAGTACCGGTGAACGTCATTGCAGCGATGAGAGTGAGTGCTGTGATCTGTTTCATGTCGTCCCTCCCTGGAACGTTGCTGACGCTTCCTCATCGCAACCGGGGTGCCACGCTACGAATAACTCATTGTTGGTCCGGATCGGTGCGCTTCGACACAGCGGGCCCGGGAGGGAGTCGGGTGTAATATGAAACATTATGCCCGCCGAGCTCAGCCTCCGGGAGGTCCTGCATAACCATCTGCGGGAACAGGACTTACCGTTTCGGGACTTCGTTCGTCTGGCGCTCTACCACCCCGAGCTCGGCTACTACACGCGTCCTGAAAACCCCGTCGGAAGGCATGGCGACTACATCACCGCCCCGACTCTGAGCCCCGCGTTCGCCTTCGCGATTGGCAGGCTCGTCCGGGAGTTCGTGAGCCGCGCGGAGGGCGAGGTGTGCTCGATCGTGGACATCGGCTGCGGCGATGGCAGCCTGATCCGTGCGGTCGCGGCCGCCTTCCGCCCGCCCGCCCGGTTCCTCGGTTCCTCGGTTCCTCGGTTCCTCGGGGACGGTGAAGTGGAGGGCACGGGTGGCGCGGGAGGCATGGAAGCCCCGCCCGAATCCCCCCGAGGAACCCCGAGGAACCCCGAGGAACCGAGGAACCCAGGAACCGAGGAACTCAGGGACCGAGGGACCGAGGGACTCCGCTTCTTCGGCATCGACCAATCGCTCCACCGGGCGAATCCGCAACCGGACGATACGGTCGAATTCGCCACTTCGCTCGACGCGGTCCCGACGGGAGGCGCCCATCTCCTCTTCACGAATGAGCTCTTCGACGCCTTCCCCTTCGCCCGCCTCGTTCGGAGGGGGTCATCCCTCCATGAGTTGTGGGTCACAAAGAGCGGTGACACTCTCGATTGGTCGGAGCGCGAGGCTCCGCAAGAGTACGCCCGCTACTTCGATGAGCGTGGCGTGGCGCTCGACGACGGCCAGTTTGCCGACATCTCTCTCGACTGGAGCCGCTCCTACGAAGATCTCGCCAGGCGCGTCGAGCACGGTCTGATCGTCACGTGCGACTACGGGTTCCAGCAATCGAAACTCTTTCATCCGCGGGCCCGGAGGTACGGGACCGCGGCGGCGTACACGGGGCAGCGGGTGACACGCGACCTGCTCGCACAGCCAGGCGAGCAGGACCTGACGGCCCACATCAACTTCACCGACCTGGAGCGTGCGGGCGAACGGCGAGGGGCCCGCACCCTCTTCTTTGACAGCCTCGCCAGGTTTCTCCTCGGCCTCGGCATCACCGAACACGAGCATTACCGGCCGATCGAGGAGTTCGGCATCTCAACCGTCCAGGAGGGCGTCGAGGCGATCGAAGCGCGGGAGAACGCGCGACGCCTGGTCCTCCCCGACGGGATCGGCCACGACCTGCGGGTGCTGGTGCAGGTCCGAGGGTTCGAGGGGGACGGCTGGTCGTTCCAGCGCCCCCTGTTTTGAACAGATGTGACAAACAACACTGGTTCAGCGTGACGACCCGTCCATCGTCATGTTCATCCCATCCCTAGAATCGTCCGCGGTCCAGAAGGGGTCAGGTTCGACCCCAACCCAAGCGAGTGCTAAATGGCAAATTACTCCATCCTGCTGGTTGCCGTTCTCATCGCCCTGTCGGTGCCGGTCCTCGCGATTCTCGTGGTCGCTCCGATCGTCCGGGCGAAGCGAGAGTCCGAGATCAAGCTCCAACCGTACGAGTGCGGCATCGAGCCGACCTCACTGGCGTTCGATCACCGGTTTTCGGTCCGCTACTTCCTGGTGGCCGTCCTCTTCATCATCTTCGACGTTGAGACGGTCTTCCTCTTCCCATGGGCCATCCGGTTCAAGCAGCTCGGCTGGTTCGGGGCGATCGAGATGACGATCTTTCTCGTGATCCTGCTGGTCGGCTACTTCTACGCGTGGAAGAGGAAGGTCCTCACATGGGTCTGATCGAGAACCGTTACGACTCCAACGTCCTGACCACGACGGTCGACAAAGTCTTCAACTGGGCGCGCAAGTCGTCGCTCTGGCCGATGCAGTTCGGTCTGGCGTGTTGCGCGATCGAGATGATGGCGGTGCTCGACCCCCGTCACGACATGGCGCGCTTCGGCGCCGAGGTCTTCCGCGCGACGCCGCGGCAGGCCGACTTCATGATCGTGTCGGGGACGGTCACCGAGAAGATGGCCCCGGTCGTCCGCCGGCTGTGGGAGCAGATGCCCGAGCCGAAGTGGGTCATGGCGATGGGCTCCTGCGCGACCTGCGGCGGCCCGTACGACACCTACGCAGTGACGCAGGGCGTCGACCGGATCATCCCGGTCGACATCTACATCCCCGGATGCCCGCCGCGCCCCGAGGCGCTGATGTGGGGGCTGATGGAACTCCAGAAGAAGATCGACCAGATGCACGTGATCCGGAAGGGCGGGCAGAGCTACGACTTCGCACGCTCGGCCGTTCGCGACTCCCTGCGGCCGATGCATGAAGGCCCGGCCCTCCGCGCCGAGCAGGCGGCGATCGCGGCGGTGGTCGATGAG
>JBAQWH010000173.1:0-3814 GCA_049298815.1 Thermoanaerobaculia bacterium
GCCGGTGACCTCGACTGGGACGCGATCCTGTCGGGCGCGCGGTGGTTCCACACCGGCGGGATCTTCGCCGCCCTCTCGGAGACGACGCCCGGCGTCGCGCGTGAAGCGATGCAGGCGGCACGGCGGCATGGCGTCATCGTCTCGTACGACCTGAACTACCGACCTTCACTCTGGAAAGGGATCGGCGGTCACGAGAAGGCGCGCGAGGTCAACCGCGAGCTCGTCGAGCTGGTCGACGTGCTGTTCGGCAACGAAGAAGACTTCAGCGTCGCCCTCGGGTTCGAGGTGAAGGGTGTCGACGAGCACCTCGGCGAGCTGCCGAAGGAGGCCTTCCGGCAGATGATCGGCAGCGTCCGCGAGACGTATCCGCGACTCGGCGTGATCGCGACGACGCTGCGGGTCGCACGGACTGCGACGCGCAACGACTGGGGCGCGATCGCCTGGGCCGGCGGCGAGTTCTTCGAAGCGGCGCCGCGTCCCGAGCTCGAGATCCTCGATCGCGTCGGCGGCGGCGATTCGTTCGCATCGGGCCTGATCTACGGGCTCCTCGAGAACAAGGGGCTGCAGTGGGCGGTCGACTGCGGAGCCGCGCACGGCGCCCTCGCGATGACGACGCCGGGAGACACGAGCATGGCGACGCTCGCCGAAGTCGAGCGGGTGATGAAGGGCGGAACCGCGAGGGTGAGCCGATGAACGCCGTGCAGCGGATCCAGGAAGTCGGGCTCGTGCCGGTGGTGCGGGCGGGCTCGGCGGATGAAGCGTTCGCAGCCGTCGAAGCGATCCGCGCGGGCGGCATCCCGATCCTCGAGATCACCCTGACCGTCCCCGGCGCGATCGAGATCATCGCGGAGCTCTGCAGACGAACCGGCGACGACTGTCTCGTCGGAGCAGGCACGGTGCTCGACGCGGAGACGGCGGAGCGGTGCATCGACGCCGGCGCGAAGTTCGTTGTGAGCCCGTCACTCGACCTTCCGACGATCGAGCTCTGCCGACGCAAGGCGATCCCGGTGTTTCCGGGGGCGCTCACGCCGACCGAGATCGTCACCGCGTGGAAGGCTGGCGCAGACGCCGTGAAGGTCTTTCCGGCCGGTGCGGTCGGCGGGCCGGCCTACCTGAAATCCGTGAAGGCACCGCTGCCGCAGATCAGGCTCATCCCGACCGGCGGCGTGAGCCTGAAGACCGCCGCCGAGTTCATCGCCGCCGGTGCATTCGCGCTGGGCGTCGGAGCCGATCTCGTCGATCTGGGGGCCCTCCGGAGAGGGGACGCCGCCGCGATCACGGAGAAGGCGAGGGAGTACGTCGCGGTGGTGGCGGCCGCACGGGGGGCCTAGACCGATAGGACGAATAGGACCTATAGGACCCATAGGACCAATAGGACCCACCACCCGGAGAACGACTTGGGCGGGCGGGTCCCATAGGTCCCATAGGTCCCATAGGTCCCATAGGTCCCATAGGTCCCATAGGTCCCATCGTCCCTCCCCTTCCCGGTCGTCGACGGCGCACCCTCCGCTGGCTCGCCCATTGCTGAATCCGCTGGTGAATGTGGAAGAACAACGGCCTGTCGATCGTGCTCGCCGCGTTGTTTCTGCTCTGCCTTGCAGGACATGCGGCCAGCGGCTGGCTCACGTATAACGACGAGCAGAGTCAGCACGGGGACGAGTCGGTCACGCTGCTCGCGTACCTCCGGACGAGCGACTTCGGCGAGAGCGTTTTCGAGAACTGGGAGAGCGAGTTCCTGCAGATGGGGTTCTACGTGATCCTGACGGTCTTCCTGTTTCAGCGCGGCTCGTCGGAATCGAAGAAGCACGACGGCACCGACGAGGTCGACGAAGACCCGCGCGCCCACAGCGACGACAACCAAGTCCCGGGCCCGGTGAAGAAGGGCGGCTGGGTCCTTTCGCTCTACAAGAACTCGCTGAGCCTCGCGTTCCTCGGTCTGTTCTCGATGTCGTTCATCGGCCACGCGGTCAGCGGGGCACGAAAGTACAACGAGGCGGCGCTCGAGCACGGCTCGCGTGAGGCGCTGACGGCGCTCGAGTACATGACCCGGCCGCAGTTCTGGTTCGAGTCCTTTCAGAACTGGCAGAGCGAGTTCCTTGCGGTGCTCGCCATCGTCGTGCTGTCGATCTGGCTGAGGCAGTGGGGCTCGCCCGAGTCGAAGCCGGTCCATGCACCCCACCGGGCGACCGGGAGTGGAGGCTAGCGGCCTTCCCACGGCTGGCATAACCCCCGCCCCCGGGAGTGTTGCGAGGAGACCATGACGCTCGCCAGGATCATGTGGACGGCTGCCGGCACCGTGTTTCTGGTGATCGGTGTGCTCGGCGTCATCCTCCCTCTGCTGCCGGGGACCGTCTTCCTCCTTGCCGCGTCGGCGTGTTTCTTCCGCGGGTCCGAGCGATTCCACCGCTGGATGACCGAGCACCGCCTGATCGGGCCGCATCTCCGCGCGGTTCGCGAAGGGAAGGGGATGCCGATCCGGGCACGTGTGATCGCGCTCGTGACGATGTGGGCCGCGCTCGCGGTCTCCGTCGCGAAGCTGGACGTGATCGTGGTGGAGTTCGTGCTCGTGGCGCTCGGGCTGATCGGCACGGCCGTGATCGTTCGGCCGAAGCTCATGATGATCGCTGCCCGGCGGGACTAGCCGCGAGGCACTGGGTCAGCCGAGAGCGAACGCTTTCCCTTCCGCCGGCTCACAGTGATAAGAACTCTCCGAACAGGAATGCGGAGGGATCCCATGACGGAACTCGCAACACGGAAGCTCGGCAACGCGGGCCCCGAGATCACACGCGTCGGATTCGGCTCGTGGGCGATTGGCGGTGGCGGATGGGTGGCGGGATGGGGCCCGCAGGACGACGACGCGGCAATCGAGGCGATGGCGCACGCCGTGCGCGGCGGGATCAACTGGATCGACACCGCCGCGGTCTACGGCCTCGGCCATTCGGAAGAGCTGGTCGGCCGTCTGCTCCGGCAGTTGTCGCCGGCTGAGCACCCTCTGGTCTTCACGAAGTGTGGCCTCCGGTGGGGCGACGGCGACCGGATGGCGGCGCCGAAGCGGAGCCTCAGGCCGGAGAGCATCCGGTTCGAGTGCGAAGCCTCGCTGCGGCGGCTCGGTGTCGAGCGGATCGACCTCTTCCAGTTCCACTGGGCGGACGACGACACGCCGCTCGAGGACTCGTGGGGCGAGATGAGCCGGCTGGTCGACGAAGGGAAGGTCCGCTGGGCGGGCGTCTCGAACTTCGACGTCGCGAGGCTGGAGCGCTGTGAGCGGATCCGTCACGTCGATTCGCTCCAGCCGCCGTTCTCGCTCATCCGGCGCAACGCCGCCGCGAGCGAGATTGCCTGGTGTGCCGATCACGCCACCGGTGTCATCGTCTACAGCCCGATGCAGTCGGGGATCCTCACGGAAAAGTGGACGCTCGACCGGGTCGATGCGCTTCCAGCCGACGACTGGCGCCGGAACTCGAAGGAGTTCCTCCGGCCGAACATCGAGAGGAACCTGCAGCTGCGCGATGCGCTCGTGCCGATCGCCAGGAAGCACGGCGTGGAGGTCGGAGCGGTGGCGGTTGCCTGGACGTTGACCTGGCCGGCGGTGACGGCGGCGATCGTCGGCGCACGTTCTCCCGAGCAGGTCGACGGATGGATTCCGGCCGCATCGCTGCAGCTCTCGGACGACGAATTGCGCGCGATCGACGATGCGCTCCGGAGCTCCGGCGCCGGCTCGGGGCCGATCGAGAGGCAATAGCCGCGTCCTGGTTTCAGAGCGACCGCGGCTCACTGTGTTGGTGCGGGATTCACCCGGGGCTTGCCCCCGGGC
>JBAQWH010000174.1:0-6030 GCA_049298815.1 Thermoanaerobaculia bacterium
AGTGAAGAGTGAAGAGTGAAGAGTGAAGAGTGAAGAGTGAAAACCACTCACCCTTTTCACTTTTCACTCTTCACTCTTCACCCTTCACTCTTCTCCACCTCCACCGGTTCCGCGTGGATGGTCACGACCGAGCGCGGGAGCGTCGCGTGGATCTTCGCTTTCACCCGCTCGCTGATCTCGTGAGCCCGTTCGAACGACACGTTGCGGTCGATGCAGAGCTCGAACTCGACGAAGCGGATGCCGGCGGAGCGCCGCGTCCGCAGGTCCATGTGGCCCGCGATGCTCGGGTCGACGTCTTCGGTCGCACGGATGATCGTCTCGACGTCCGCGGCAGGCAGCGCCGGGTCCATCAGGTCGCTCCCCGCCTGCCAGATGAGGTAGACCGAGTTCCAGCCGATCCAGGCGGCGACGGAAATGCCGAGGATGGCGTCGACGATCGGAGTTCCGGTCCATCGAACGACCAGGAGGGCGACGATCGTCGCTCCGTTCGAAACGATGTCGGACATGTAGTGCATCGCGTCGCCGGCCAGCGCCGCGCTCTCCGCCTCGGCGGCGTTGCGCTTCAGGTAACGGGTGATGGCGGTCGTGGCGACGATCGACGCAACCATGGTCGCGATGGCGATCACCGAGCCCTCGACCGCGCGCGGCACCCGGATGCGGTCGATCGCTTCCGAGCCGAGGTAGACGCCGCCGGCGAGAAGGAGCACCCCCTGGAACATCGCAGCGAGGTTCTCGGCCTTGCCGTGGCCGAACGGGTGGTCCTCGTCCGGGGGCTTTGCGGCCACGGTGAGGAGGACGAAGTTCACGAACGACGCGAGCGCATCGCCGGCGGAGTCGAGCGCCGACGAAAGCACGGCGATCGATCCCGACAGGAGACCGACGATCCCCTTGGCCGCCGCCAGGACGAGGGCGGCCATCGAGACGTTCAGCGCGACCCTGCGCGCGCGGCGAACCGGCTCGGCGAGCATCTGCTGCGTATACCGGATTGCGCGAGCGATGGCGAGGACGGAAGGCACAGGATCGCGTCGCGAACGAGCTCGCCCAACCGTGTCATCCTGAGCCGCCGATGCCCCGGAGGGGCTGAGGACGGCGAAGGACCCCCTGTTCGTGTCCCGATGGTCCGGTGGTCCTGCCGCCCTCCCGCGCTGTGGCCTCGGGGTCCTTCGCCGCGCTGCGCTCCTTCGTCGCTCCGCCGGCTCAGGATGACAATGGGCGCGCTCCCTACTCGACGGTCACGCTCTTCGCGAGGTTGCGCGGCTGGTCGACATCGGCACCGCGGCGCAGGGCGATGTAGTACGCCAGCAGCTGCGTCGGGATGACCGCGAGGATCGGCTGGAGCGGCTCGATCGTCCAGGGGATCTCGATCACATCGTCCGCAAACGCCTTCATCGATTCGTCCCCTTCGTCGCAGATGACGATGAGCTTCCCGTCGCGCGCCTTCACTTCCTGCAGGTTCGAGACGACCTTCTCGTACACCGGCGTGTGCGTGGCGATCGCGACGACCGGGAGGTTCTCGTCGATCAGCGCGATCGGGCCGTGCTTCATCTCCCCGGCCGGATAGCCCTCGGCGTGGATGTACGAGATCTCCTTGAGCTTGAGCGCTCCTTCGAGGGCGATCGGGTAGTGCACGCCGCGCCCGAGGAAGAGGAAATCCTGCGCCCGCTGATATTTGTGCGCGAGGTGCTCGATGTGCTTCTCCTGCGTCTTGAGCAGGTGTTCGATCTTGTGCGGGATGACGCTCAGCTCGTGCATCGCGTAGCGGATGTCGTCGGAGTCGTCGCCGCGGAGCTGACGGACGTAGAGCGACAGGAGGTAGAACGCGGTGAGCTGCGTCGTGAACGCCTTCGTCGAGGCGACGCCGATCTCGGGGCCGGCGTTCGTGTAGATCACGCCGTCCGACATGCGGGTCGCAGCCGCGCCGATCACGTTGCAGATCGTGATCAGCTTCGCCCCCTTCGCCTTCGCCTCCTGCATGCCGGCGATCGTGTCGGCCGTCTCGCCCGACTGCGTCACGCCGATCACGAGCGTGGTGTCGTCGACGATCGGGTTGCGGTAGCGATACTCGGAGCCGTAGTCGACTTCGACCGGGATCTGCGCCGCGTTTTCGAGGACGAACTTCCCGACGAGCCCTGCGTGCCACGACGTGCCGCAGGCGACGATGTGGATTCTCCGGAACTTCGCCCACTCCTCGGAGGTGAACTGCAGGTCGTTGAAGAAGATCTCGCCCGATTCCTCGAACATCCGGCCGTTGAAGGTGTCCCGAACGGCGCGCGGCTGCTCGTGGATCTCCTTGAGCATGTAGTGCTTGTAGCCTTCCTTCTCGGCCATCACAGCGTCCCACATGATCCGTTTCGGCTCGCGGCTGATCGGTGCGTCGTCCTTCCCGAAGAGGTCGACCTTCTGGTCGTTGACGATCGCGTACTCGCCGTCCTCGAGGTAGATGATGTTGCGCGTGTACGCGAGGAGCGGCGCGACGTCCGACGCGATGATGTTCTCCCCCTCGCCGAGGCCGACCACGAGCGGCGGGCCCTGCTTCGCGGCGACGATCGTCCCCGGGTCGTCGGCCGCGATCATCACGAGCGCGTAGTGGCCCTCGAGCTCCTTGAGCGTCTTCCGCACCGCTTCGACGAACGGCATTCCGCTCTTCCGGTGCTCTTCGATCAGATGAGCGACGACCTCGGTGTCGGTCTCACTCCTGAACTCGTGCCCCCTCTGCCTGAGGCTCTGTTTGAGCGGGAGGAAGTTCTCGATGATCCCGTTGTGGATCACGACGACGTTGCCGGTGCAGTCCCGATGCGGATGCGCGTTGTTCTCGTTCGGCTTGCCGTGGGTCGCCCAGCGGGTGTGACCCATGCCGAAGGTGCCGTGGATCTCCCGCTCGGCGAGCTTCGACTCGAGATTCGCGAGCTTCCCCTCGGCGCGAACGACCTCTACGCCGTCGCCGCCGACGACGGCGATCCCGGCACTGTCGTAGCCGCGGTATTCGAGCTTCTTGAGCCCGCCGATGAGGACCGGCACCACGTCACGCGTACCGACATATCCGATGATTCCGCACATCTCTCCTCCACAAGATCGCGACGGGGCGCCCCGCCCCGCGCTCATTCAGATCCGTCTCCGAGGCCCCGCGACCCCAAACCCGTGGATGATCCGGGCTAGAATCGCCGGGCCAATGAGGACTGCAATCGGAACCCTTCTCGCCGCCGTGCTGCTCGTGACGGCATGTGGCAAGCGCGGCGATCCGCGCCCGCCTGTTCCTGCAATTCCGAAGGCGACGAGTGACCTCGTTGTAACACAGCGTGCCGACAAAGTCGTCCTTTCGTGGAGCTACCCGTCACTGACTACGGCCGGCCGTTCGCTGACGGACATCCGGCGCATTCACGTCTTCCGCTACGTCGAGGAACTGCCCGTCCCGGCCGCCGGCCGCGACCTCGAAACGATCCTGCCGGGCGACGTCGACCCGACGGAGCCGCGGGCCGTCGCGCTCTTCTCGAAGCTACCCGCCATCACGCCGGCGCAGTTCGCCAAACTCAGCGGACGCATCGACAGCATGGAAAGCGCCAACCTGCCGGCGGCGAGCTTCGGGGCCCGTCTGATGTACGAGGACGAACCGCCTTTCCAGTCGGGTGACGGGCGTCCGGTCCGGGTGACCTACAGCGTCGTGACCGAGGGAGACGACGCGCGGGGGGACCTGTCGAACCTCGCGATCATCGTCCCGCTCCCGGTCTCGGTCGCGCCCGCGGCGCTCACCGCCACCGGCGCCGCCGACGGGATCGTCCTGAAGTGGGACGCTCCGACGACCGCGGCAAAGGGATCGGCCGCGCCGGTGATCAGCGGATACAACATCTATCGAGCCACTCCAGGCGCCGCAGCGGACGCCTTCGCGGTGCCGGTGAACGCCGCCCCGGTGCGGGACACGACGTATACGGATGCGCCCGCCTACGGTGACTACGAGTACTACGTCAGGTCGGTCGCCTCCGCCTCGCCACTCATCGAGAGCGATCCGTCGGCCGCCGTGAAGCAGACCTTCCGCGACATCGTCCCGCCCCCGGCACCCGCATCGGTCACGGTCCTGATCGAGACGAAGGCGACGCGCCTCATCTGGGAGGCGCCTTCCGCCACCGACCTCGCGGGCTACCACATCTACCGCCGCGAAGAGCCGTACCGGCTGAAGCTGACGGACGGCCCGGCGCGCGATACGCAGTTCCACGACGTCTCCGTCGAGACCGGAATCACCTACACCTACGAAGTCACCTCGGTCGACCGGAGCGGGAACGAGAGCGAGCCGACTCGATCGAAGCCGATCATCGTGCCGAAGGGGCCGTGAGAGGCAGTGGTCAGTGGTCAGTGGTCAGTGGTCAGTGGTTAGTCGTTAGTAGACGACCGAAGTCATGAGACGCCGCAACCATGGAACACTAACCACCAACCGCTAACGACTAACGACTAACCACTATGAACAGAGTCACGCCGATCAACTCGCCGAACGACATTCCGCCGCAGTACCGCGGCACGCCGGTCGCCCGCCTCATCGCGTACCAGAACTTCGGCCAGCCAGCGGAGGAGCAACTCCCCCGCGCGGAGATCCTGGTCGGGATGTGCATGGACAACCGGAAGAAGCTCCGCATACCGGAGAACTTCGCCTTCGTCCTCCGGTCGGGGGGAGGCAATCTCCGGCCGAGCGAGTTCAAGGTGTCGTACGCCATCGCGGTCGGTGGCGTCCGCGCGATCGCGCTCTTCGCGCACAACCACTGCGGCATGGTCGGGATCTCGAACCGCCGGCAGCAGTTCGTCGACGGGCTGGTCGATGCGGGCTGGGACCGCGAAGTCGCCGAGCAGCACTTCGAGGCCTTCGCCCCGATCTTCGAGATCGGCAACGAGATCGACTTCGTGCTGAGTGAAGCGCGGCGGCTGCGCGCGCGCTACCCGAAGGTCCTCGTCGCACCGCTCTACTACGACGTCGAGAACAACCGCCTGTCGTGCATCGAGGAAGACTGAGTGGCCAGTGGCCAGTGGTCAGTGGCCAGTAGAGGCGGGCACGTTCCTGACCACTGACCACTGACCACTGGCCACTCAGAAGTACCGCGTTGCGACGCGTACGATCCCGATCACGTCGAGCGCTCCGATCGTGGCGAACAGAACGACGAGCGCGACGGCATGAACCTTCCGCCGTTCTATCACCTGCACGACGGCCGCGGCGACCGCGACGAGCGGGATGAAGTAGCGCCCCTGGATCCCCTCGATCGCCGTCGCGCCGACAGCGGTCCAGACCAGGTACTGCGAGGTCGCGATCAAGACGAGCGTCCCGAGAATCACGAGCAGCGCGACGCCGCGCTGCGGGGCTGAAACGACCCGTGCCGCAGTCACCGCAGCGAGGAGGAAAGCGATCTGCGCGAGGTTGCTGAGCGGCGCAGGGAGGCCGACATCGAGCCATCCGAGGCGCCCGACGAGCTCGTGCCTGTACCGGGTGTGGCTGGCGGTGTAGTCGGTGATCACGGTTTGCGCGAACCGCAGCGGCGCCCTCGCCATGGACGACAACTGTCGCGATGAATCGACATCGATCGACCCGCGCATGTTGAACGACGCGCGCGAGGCGGCGAGTCCGCTGAGGGCGACGCCCGCGAGGATTGCGATCGACACGGTGGCAGCAGCGGCCACCCTCCTCCCCTTCGCGTTGCCGTTCCAGATGGCGATCAGCGGCAGGAGGAAGTAGACCGGTTTGCAGAGCGCCAGCAGCAGGGTGACCGCGATCAGCCCCGCGAGGTAGCGGGCGGGTGCGAAGCGGACCGTCGTCACCGCCAGGGCCAGGGCCAGCGATGCAACGCCGAGCGTGAACGCATCGGGCGAGAACGACCCGGCGAGGTGCAGGGTCATCGGAAGCGCGCCGGCCGTCGCGAACATCCACGCGGCCCTCGGCGCCACGAACATCGCTGCGCAGATCAGCGCGATCATCACGATCAGATTCGCGACGCGCGCCGCATAGAACGTCGTCAACGGCTTCGCGTTCAGCCGGGAGCCTACCCAGAGCACCGCCGC
>JBAQWH010000175.1:0-2044 GCA_049298815.1 Thermoanaerobaculia bacterium
ATCGCGGAGCCCTCGCACCCACCCCACGCTCCCCGAGGAACTCCGAGGAACCCCCGAGGAACCCGAGGAACCGAGGGAACTCAGGAACCGAGGGACTCTGGAACCGAGGGACCGCCGAACTCAGCCCCCCGTCTGCAGCCGGCGCAGAGCCGCCTGCTTGAGGGCCGCGCTCGTGCCCGCGCGTGCGATCGCCCGGATGTCGGGCTCAGGCAGGGTGGGGAGGATGCGGAGTGCGAACACCTGTGGAGTCTTCGCGTTCTGGACCAGAGAGCGCCGCACGTCGACGTTGGCCATCCACTGCGTGCCCTGCATGATCACTTCGGCGATCTGGTAGGTGAGGAACGACGACTTCGCGAGGCGCATCACTTCTTCCACGGTCAGCCGGGGATTTCTCAGGACCGAGAGCAGCACGCGCGGATCGTTGTCCTGGAGGAGAAGGGCGCGCTCCGTCCGGTCTGCCTTCGCCGCGAGAAGGATCCTCTCCATCTGCGAGAGGTCGCGCATCCGGTCCCAGACGTTCTGGCGCTTCTCCTGTGGTTCTTCTGTCTGGTCGTCCGGTGGGGATGGTCTGGTGAGCAACTGCTCGAGGATCCCGTCGGCGTCTCCTTCGATGCCGAGGGCGAGTCCGTCGGGCAGCGCGGCGATGACCTTCGCGCGCACGGCGATCTCGCCGCCCCACGGACCGCGAAGGGTCACACGGAGGAGCTGATCGCTCGCGGCACTCTCTCGGGTCGGAAGCCTGAGAGCGCCGAAGGAGAGGTTCGTACGGTGCTCGTCCCGCAGTTCCTGCTCGCTCTCGAACTCGGCCGTGAAGGCGTCTGAAGCCGGACGTTGAACCTTCATGAAATCCCTGGCCTTAGTAGACCACCGTTCGCATTCGTCGAATAGGCGAGACCACGCTCGGAGGCGGGATGGCGGCCACTCCGGACGGCCGACGAGCTAGACTGACCGGACGACGACGGTTCCGCGTCGCATGAGCCACGGCCGGGCAGCGCGGCTCTACAAAAGGACGGTTGATGAGATCCCACGGTCCGTTTTTGTCCCTCCTGGTCGCGGGGGTCGTCTCCGCCTGCGCCACCCCTGCGGTCCATCAGGCCCGCGAGCCTTACTCCTCGGCTCCGATCGATGCAGAGCGCCTCTCGACCATCATCCGCACGCTCGCGTCGGACGAGTTCGAAGGACGGGCGCCCGGGACCGCGGGCGAGGCGAAGACGATCGCCTGGATCGCGGACCAGTACCGCCAGGCGGGACTCGAGCCGGCGGGCGAGAACGGGACCTACCTGCAGCGCGTGCCGCTCATTCGGACGCAGTTGAGGGCGGGCGGCACAGTCACGATCGAGCGAGGCGCCGACCGCATCGCGCTCGAGGTTCCCCGCGACATCTACCTCAGCACGGTCCTGGAAACGGAGACGGCGCGCATCGAGCGCGCTCCGATGGTCTTCGTCGGCTACGGCGTCACCGCCCCGGAACGCGAGTGGGACGACTTCAAGGGCGTCGACCTCGCGGGGAAGGTCGCCGTCTTCCTCGTCAACGATCCCGACTTCGAAGCGACGGCGGACGACCCGGTCGCGAACCGTTTCGGCGGACAGGCGATGACGTACTACGGTCGCTGGTCCTACAAATTCGAGGAAGCGGCGCGCCGCGGCGCGATCGCGGCGCTCGTCGTCCATGAGACCGCCGGGGCGGGCTACGGTTGGAACACGGTCCAGGCGCCGGCGGGCGAGAACTTCAACAACGTGCTGAAGCCGGGGGCGCGGCCACCGGTGCTGCTGCAGGGCTGGATCCAGCGGCCTGTGACCGAGGACCTCTTCCGACGTGCTGGTCTCGACTTCGAGGCGGTGAAGAGTCAGGCGCGTACCGCCGGGTTCCGGCCGGTCGAGCTCGGCGCGACGTTCTCCGCGTCGTTCGACGTCGACACCATCCGCGTAGAGAGTCACAACGTCCTCGGGAAGATCACGGGTTCGAAGCGGCCGGACGAAACGGTCTGGTTCGCCTCGCATTGGGATGCCTACGGTCTCGGAGCACCCGACGGTCGCGGCAGGCG
>JBAQWH010000176.1:0-8435 GCA_049298815.1 Thermoanaerobaculia bacterium
AGCGCGCACGGCGGGCGGACGAGAGCACTTTCCGCAACGACCTCGAGCTCGGCGTGCTGTACCTCGCCTCCCGTCGCTACGAAGACGCGCGAGCAGCGCTCGACCGCGTGTCCGCCTCGCATCCCGACTACCCGATGGCGCTCTTCAAACGGGCGCAGGTCAGCGTGCTTCTGAACGAGCCGGACCGGGACGCGCGCATCGCGGCCGCAAGGCAGCGCGCGAACGCGACGACGCGTGATCTCATCGCAAGCGAACGGCTGTTCGCGAAGTACTGACTCACCACAGAGGCACAGAGGACACGGAGATACACAGAGGGTGTTTGCGCGGGTCGCCAAAGTCGGTGGGGCGCCAGCGAGCCCTCTGTGCTCCTCGGTGTCCTCTGTGCCTCTGTGGTTGAACGTCGACGGCTTCACATTCCCGACGATGTGGTTCAAAGAAAAAAGGCCCGGCGTTGCCGCCGGGCCTTTCTTCACTTCAGATGTGACGCGAATTAGAACTGGAACTTCACCGACGCCTGGTAGCGGCGCGGATCGAAGTAGTCGCGGGGACGTCCGAAGTCGGATGCGTGGAAGGCCGGCTGGTAGTTGTAGCCGGTCTGATTGTCGAGGACGTTGAACGCGTCGAGCTGGAACTGCAGGTTGTAGCCGCGGATCGGCACGTTCTGGCTGTACGTCAGGTCGACCTGGTAGTGGGCGGGCGAACGGCGGCTGCCGGCGGGCTCGGCATACCGGTTGATGTCGTTGAGGCCGCTGAATCCCGGGATGGTCCGGTACGGCTCGTAGCTCCACATCTCCCACGGCTGGCCCGACTGGTAGACGGCGTAGGCGCCGACGGTCCCGTTCCAGGCGAGGTTGTAGGAGCCGAAGACCTTCAGGAGGTGGCGGCGGTCGCCGCGGAGGTCGCCGTACTTGTTGTCCCAGATCTGGGTTCCGACGCCGTCGGCGAGGAACGACGAGCCCATGAAGACGGCCGCGTCATTCGAGGTGGTCGTGTTGTCCTGGTCGAAGTTGCCGTAGTAGTGGCTCCAGGTGTACGAGCCCTTGACCGAAGCGCGGTCGCCGCGCCAGTCGGTCTCGAACGTCGCCTCGTAGTGCTTGGTGAAGGCCCCGTCGAGCTCGGCGATGACGTAGCTCGAGCCGCCCACCTGCGCACGCCATGCGGCGAGATCAGGAATGTAGAGGTCCTTCGGATAACCTTCGGGCGCCCAACGCTGACGCGCGTCGTTGTTCGTGTCTTCCCAGAAGTTCGTCGAGTAGCGATAACGGACGTAACCGCGGGCGGCGATCCGCGAGGTGATCTGCTGCGAGGTGCCGATCAGATACTCGTCGGTGTAGCGGGGATCCATGTCCTCGACGAAGAACTTGCCGGACGACGAGCCGACCTGGTCGGATCCGATGATGTTGCCGTTCTCGTCGAAGTAGGCGCGGCTGGTCAGGCCGAGGATGCTGCGGTCCCACGACGCGGCGCGGGGCAGCGAGCTCGCGGCCGGGACGTAGCGGGCGTAGCTGGCGTAGACGTTGTCGACGCCGTTGTACGACCAGGTGGCACCGAGGCGCGGAGCGAGCGTCTTCTCCCACCCGATGTCATACATCTCGTACTTGTTTCCAGGAGCCCCGACGTAGCCGGAGACGGTCGAACTGTCTTCCTTCAGGCCCTGGCCGTAAAGGGTGTCGTTCGAGGCCATGAGGCCGACGTTGAACGACCAGTTGTTCCAGCGGATCGTGTCGTTGATCTCGATGTTGTGCTGCACGTACTCGGAGTGGATCAGGTTGCCGCCGACGCCGCCGAGGGCGGAGCGGGTGAACTGGGCCAGGTAGTAGTACGGCTTGCCCGCACAGGCGGTCGCGCTGGTCGGGCAGTTGATGCGACCGCCGACGACCGAGAGCGAGCCCCATCCGTTGGACGAGCGGATCAGGTCCTCGGCTTCCTCGGACCACATGTAGCCGACGTGGATGTCATGCGCCACCTCGGAGCCGACCGTCACGTCATAGCCGAGCTGCGCGCTCTTGCGGAAGAAGTCCTGGTCGTTGATCTCGTTCCAGGCGCCGAGGCTGCCGCCGCCGGTGCGGACGCCGGCCGAGTTGATGTAGCCGTACTTGTCGATCATCGGCTGGATGAACGCGTTGTACGCGGTAGCGCCTGTGACCGGATTCGGAACGATGAACCGGCCGTACTGCGTCGGGTTGTTGAAGTCGAGGTGCGTGCCGAGAGTCGTCGTCGGAACCGCATCGACGAGGATGTGCGGAACGCTCAGAGTCTCGAGGCCGTAATCGGTGAACTTGCCGGAGATGTAATTCCGGCCGTTGATCACCCACGACGCTTCGAGGATCGCGACCTTCTGCTGCGATTCCTCGTCCGTCGCGCTGCTCGGCGTGGCGAAGGTGCCGATGCTGGCGTTGATCCCTTCACGATCGGACGAGCGGTAGCTGCCGTTGATGAGAAGGGTCGAGATCGGGGTCAGCGTGAGCTTTCCGAAGAACTCGTCGCGCGTGCTCTCGTAGTCGGGGACGTCGCCGTAGGCGTTGGTCCGCTTGGTGAGCTCGACCGTCGGACGATAGTAGGACCCGTAGAAGTAGAGGCGGTCCTGGAGGATCGGTCCGCCGAGGTTTGCGGTGAGCCAGTCGCGGAAACGCTCGTTCTGCGCGATGCTGCTGCCGGTGACGTCACCGCGCATCGCCTCAGTCTGGAACTGATAGCCGACTTCACCCTTGAAGTCGCTCGTTCCCGATTTGCTGACCGAGTCGATCGTGAAACCGGCGGCCCGGTTGAAGTCGATGGCCTTGGCGCCGCCCTTGCTGATCGCGATCTGCTGGATGTCGTGCGTCGCCGGCTCCGCAGCCAGCGTGCCGAAGAGCGGAAGGGTCACGTTGACACCGTCGAACTGGTAGACGTTGTCCTGGCCGGAGCCGCCGGCGCTCGGGCCGCGGGTCGCATCCTCGGTGTACTGCACCGCGGGGGCGAGCTTCACGAGATCGCGATACTCCTGGCCGATCGGAAGGTTCTCGATCAGCTCGGACGTGACCGCGCTCTTGACCTCGGTCGTGTTCTGCTCGACCAGCGCGGCGTCCGCCGTGACGGTGATGCTCTCGGCGACGCCGGCGAGCCCCATCGCTACGTTCACCGGAATGTCCTGCCCGAGCAGGACTTCGACCCGGCGGGTGGCATCCTGCATCCCCGCGAGGCTGAACTTCACGGTGTACGGTCCCGGCGGCAAAGCCGGAATCCGGTACTCGCCAGCCCCGGACGTCGTGACGACGCGGGCCTGCGGAAGCAGCGTCGATCGCGCTTCGACCGTGACGCCGGGCATGACGGCACCGTCGGGCCCGGTGACTCGGCCGGTCAATCCGCCGGTCTGCTGGGCGAAGGACGGGAGAGCGAGAAGCAAAACAACGGCGAAAAGGAGAAGAGGGGAAACGCGTCGGAACGGGACGGCCATGGGACCTCCTCTGCAATAGATGACAACGGTTGGCAACATCTTAGTGAAACTGGCACCCGAAGCGAATGCTTTTTTGGTGGGTGGGGAGAACCGAAGGGTGAAGAGTGAAGAGTGAAGAGTGAAAGGCGTGGATTGAGCGAAGCGCATGAGGAAGGGACCCTCGGGCCCCTTTTCACTCTTCACCCTTCACTCGTCACTCTTCTCTAAGCGGCCATTCGAGCTCGCCGAGGAAGCGTTGATCGTCACGCCAGCGCTCGTGGACCGCGACGTGGAGGTCGAGGAAGACGCGCGCGCCGAGGATGGCTTCGAGCTCCTGGCGGGCTTCCGTACCGATCCGCTTGATCATCGAGCCCTGTTTGCCGACGATGATCGGCTTCTGCGAGTCGCGCTCCACGAAGATGGTCGCGTAGATCCGCAGGAGGTTCTTCTCTTCGTCTTCTTCGTAGCGCTCGATCGCGACCGCCGTGGTGTAGGGCAGCTCGTTCTCGGTGTGAATCAGCACCTTTTCCCGGACGATCTCGGCGGCGAAGAAGCGCTCCGGCTGGGTGGTGTAGTCGTCGGCCGGAAAACGCGGCGGCCCCGGCTCAGCCGCATCGAAGAGCAGCGTGACCAGTTCGTCGACACCTTCGCGCATCCGGGCAGCGATCGGGACGATGTGGTCGAAGAGGCCGAACCCCGAGTACTGCTGGATCAGCGGCAGGAGCTTCTGCTTCTTGACGAGGTCGATCTTGTTGAGCAGGGCGACGCGAACGGCGTCCGGGTTGTGCTGGCGTTCCTGCCGCATCATCTCGATGACGAACTCGTCGCCCTTGCCGAACGGCTCGGTGACGTCGACGATCAGCGTGAGGATGTCCGCCTCCGAGAGGGCCGATCGGACATGGTCCATCATCCGGACGTTCAGCCGGTGAAGCGGCTTGTGGATGCCGGGCGTGTCGAGGAAGACGAGCTGACCGCGGGGGTCGTTGAAGATACCGACGATCCGGTTCCGCGTCGTCTGCGGTTTGGCGGAGACGATCGAGACCTTCTGCTGAAGGACGCTGTTGAGGAGGGTCGATTTTCCGGCGTTGGGACGACCGACGAGCGCGACGGTCGCGAAGCGCGGCGCCGCCGTTTCAGCCGGTGTGTGGAGATGCTCTTCTGATTCGCTCATCGTCGAGATTGGTTCCCCTGCACGGCTCGCACCGCGTCACTCGCCTGCGTCTTCGCGCGCGGAGTCGAGGTCCGGCGCGATCCGGACACGGTAGATGCGGCGTCGGTCGGCCCGGTCGACCTCGAACCGGTAGCCGTTCTTCGTGACGTGGGTCCCGGCGGCGGGGACGCGCCCGAGGGTCGTGAAGATGAGGCCTGCGACGGTCTCGTAGTCGTCGCCTTCGAGGTCGGCGTGGAGCACCTCCTCGAGGTCTTCGACCCGAAGGACGCCGCTGACGAGGTAGCTGCCGTCGCCGACGTCGACGAGCGTCGCCTCCTCGTCCTCGTGCTCGTCGGCAATCTCGCCGACGATCTCCTCGATGATGTCCTCGATCGTGACGATGCCTGCTGTTCCGCCGTATTCGTCGACGACGACGGCGACCTGCAGGTGCTCGCTCTGGAACTCGCGGAGGAGCTCGGAGAGCTTCTTCGATTCGGAGACGAAGTACGGCGGGCGCGCGAGGTCCGCCGCGCGGCGGGTCTCCCCTTTCAGCACCGCGTCGAAGATCTCCTTGATGTGCACGAAGCCGGTGATCTGGTCGATGCTCCCCTCGTAGATCGGGATGCGGGAGTACTTCGACTCGCTGAAGAGGCGTGCGAGCTCCTCGATCGTCCCGTGGGCGTCGAAAGCGAGCACGTCGATGCGCGGGGTCATGATCTCGCGCGCGATCCGGTCGCTGAAGTCGACGATCGACTGGATGTAGCGGCCGTCGGCACCCTCGAGGATGCCCTCTTCTTCGCCGACGTCGATGAACGCCTGGACCTCTTCATCGGTCGCACGCTCCTCCTCGTCGCCGTCGTCGCGGTCGAGCCGCGCGAGAAGCCTGCGGAGCGGGAACAGGAGCGGCCAGCCGAGGTAGTAGAAGAGATGCGAGATCGGGATGAGGCCACGGAGGATCACCTCGCCGGTGTCCTCGGGGATCAACGCGAGGATGAACTTCCAGACCAGGACGATGGCGATCCAGATCCCGACGCCCGCGGTGATGGCGGCGCCGGGAGAGAGCTCGTTGAAGAAGCGCACCGTCGCGGCGGCGGCAACGAGAAGGAAGATCTGGAGCAACGCACCGCTGACGAGCTGGAAGTTCTCGAGATCGAACTCGCTCCAGCGCGACTTCCGCTCCTGCGCTTCGACCGTGAGCCGGCGAAGCCGGACGGAGCTCAGCTGGTGGACGAACGAGCGGAACGCGTCGAACAGCAGGTACAGCAGCCCGCAGACGACTGCGAGCAGAAGCCAGGGTACGTCGGACGCAGCCAGACTACTTCCCATCGGTCGCGCTGGATTCTAGCGTGGATTGCCCCACGCTAAGGCTCGCGCCCGAACGACTCGACGATGAGCTTCCCGGTGTCCTGGTCGATGTCGCCGAGCGCTTTCTTCGCGCGCTCGAGGAACGACGAGAAGCCCGCCGCCATGACGATCGCGTCGCCGAACGCGAGCCGGTTGCGGCCCACGAGCGTCGCAATCGGCCCAGCCTCGTAGACGATGTGCCCCGCCCGCGCGAGCGGATCGAAGTCGCTGGCGTAGAGGACGTAACGCTGGTTGGGCTCGTACAGGACGGTGATCGAGCGCTCTGCCCGCCTGGCGAGAAGGTCGAGGACGAGGCTGCGGATCGGCGCGATCCCGACGTCGCCGGCGATGAGGACGATCGGACGGTCATCATCATCCGGAAGGACGAACTGACCGTACGGCCCGTCGAGCGTCACCGTGCTCCCCTCGGCGAGCTTGCGGATCTCCTCGGCGCCCTTCCCGCTTCCCATCCGGACGACGATCTGGATCGCGCCGGGACGCTGCGGCGCAGACGCGATCGCGTAGGCGCGGGAGACGTTCTCGGTGAACTCGAGGTTCAGCCACTGGCCGGGTCTGAAGCTGAACGGCTCCCCTCCCAGCGACACGGTCAGCTGCAGTACGTCCGGGGCGAGCTCCTGAATTTCGGAAACGGTTGCCGATGCACGCATAAACCCTCACCACATCCCTGATTTGGTCAGCTTGACGATCTTCTTGATGATCCGCTCTTTTTTGAGACCGCGGAGGTGATCGACGAACAGCATGCCGTCGAGGTGATCGATCTCGTGGCACATCGCGCGCGCCATGAGTCCGTCGCCCCACATCGTCCGCTCGATTCCCTCACGGTCGAGATACCGCAGCTTGACACGTTCCGGCCGTGTCACGACCTCGACGAAGTCGGGGATCGAGAGGCAGCCTTCCTCTTCGGTGATCTCCCCTTCGGCTTCGACGATCTCGGGGTTGATGAAGACGTGACACTCGCCCGGCCGCTTTCCGACCGAGAGATCGATGACCATCAGTCGCAGCGACACGCCGACCTGGTTGGCGGCGAGGCCGACGCCCGGGGCGGCATACATCGTGTCGATCATGTCGTCGATGAGTTTCTGCAACGAGTCGTCGATCCCGTCGACCGCATGGGTCGGGACGCGGAGGACCTCATCGCCGAATTTTCGAATGGGCAGAACCGCCAAGCGGACTCCTCGAGAGTGGTCAGTTGTAGTCGTCAGTGGCCAGTGGTCAGTGGCCAGTGAGGACGGATTGCTGCAACCGATCTACTTGCGCGACTTCAGCGACTCGATCATCGCCTCGACCGTGTGCTGTGCGCGTGCGTTGTAGAAGTCGTTCAGCACTTTTCTTATGCCCGGATGCTTCTGCAGAGCTCCGTCGAGCTTGGTCTTGTCGAGGCGCAGAAGGTCGGTCTTCTGAGCGGCGGTGATCGTGGCGGTGCGGGGCTTACCCGTCAGCACGCTGACCTCACCGAAGAAATCTCCTTCGCCGAGTTTCGCGAGGTAGACGGGGTGGGACTGGCCGGCGCCGGCGCGCGTGTAGATCTTCACTTCGCCGGAGACGATCACGTACATCGACGTGCCGGCCTCCCCCTCGGTGATGATGACGGCCCCTTCGTCGTGCGTCTCGAGCTCCATCTCGGCGACGAGGGCGTCGCGCTCTTCGCTGCTGAGCACCTCGAAGAGCGGGCTGCGCGGGACGGGACGTTGAAACAGCGGCTCGGCCTGGCCGGTGACCGGACTTCCGCTTCCGGCGCTCAGCTCTCTCGCCTTTTCCGCTTTCTTCTGGACCGCGATCGCCTGGACCGTCAGGCCGTTGTCCTCGTAGTACTTGGCAGTCGCCTCGTACTCACGGACCGCGTCGTCGGTCATGCCTGCGCCGTTGAGCGCATCGGCGTACTGGAGGCGGATGCGCGGATTGGAGGGGTACTTCTCGTGTTCGCGCTTGAGGAGCGGGACGGCGCGGGCGTAATCGCGCTTCGCGAGCAGCGAGGCGCCACTTTCAGTTTCGTCGGCCATGGCGCGGCTATTCTATCGAGGGACGACGGCGATGTCGTTCCCCCCGCGGGGCGAGTGGCGTGGAAACGGGAGGAATTGGCACGGCCGTCACGGTGCCGCTAGAACCGGATTCGTACCAGCTCTTTCTTCGCGGTCGCGGCGGAGCTCGAATAAGGGTAGCGCTCGATCACCTGCTGCAGGGCAGTCCTGGCGAGCGCAAGGTCGCCGGTCCGCTCGAGGGTGAGCGCGCTCTTGAGCAGCGCGTCGGGTGCCTTGTTCTGGTCGGCGAACTCGGCCGTCACGCGCCGGTAGAAGCGGAGGGCGTTGTTGTTGTCCCCGGCCGCGTAATACGTCTCGCCGATCCAGAACAGCGCGTTGTCTGCGAGATCGCCTTGCGGGTCGGAGTCGAACACCGCCTGGAACCCTCTGCGCGCCTCCGCGTACTGCTGCTTCGCGAAGAGGGTGATCGCCTCCCGGTAGCGCGCGGCGACGTCCGCTCCGCGCAGGGCTGCGGACTGGACGGCCG
>JBAQWH010000177.1:0-6865 GCA_049298815.1 Thermoanaerobaculia bacterium
GGACCCCCCCCGTGCATCTGGGCGGGTGGGCTGAAGGGGGGACGGGCGCAGCGTATGGCTCCCGCCTCCCGACCCCGCACAGAATCAGGGGGTCCTTCCCCGCGCTTCGCTCCTTCGTCGCTTCGCCGGCTCAGGATGACACTGGTGATCTCAGTCCTGATCCGATCTCCGCAGGACGATCAGCGAATACGACTGGACGGCGATCTCCTGGCCGGCTTCCCACTCGCGATGCGAGCGGAGGTCGGGGACCGGGTCGTTGGTGTCGATCACCTTTTCCCAGCGGTTGCCCCATTCCCCGGTCGGCAGCCTGAACGTGACCGCTTCGTAGTTCGCGTTGAAGAGGAGGTAGAAGCTGTCGTCGACGAGTGACTCGCCGCGATGATCGGGGGTGGGGATGGCTTTGCCGTTGAGGAAGACCCCGAGCGTCCTGCTGAAGCCGTTCTGCCAGTCGTCGTCCGTCATCTGACCGCCATCGGGCTTGAACCAGCCGATGTCGCTGATTCCGCTTCCGCGCAAGGGACGGCCGTGGAACCAGCGGCGGCGGGTGAAGACCGGGTGGTCGTGCCGGAACGAGATCAGGCGCGCCACGAACTCCATGAGGCCGACGTCGACGTTCTGCCAGTCGATCCAGGAGATCTCGTTGTCCTGGCAATAGCCGTTGTTGTTGCCGCCCTGGGTCCGTCCGAGCTCGTCGCCGCCGACGAGCATCGGGACGCCCTGCGAGAGGAAGAGCGTGGCGAGGAAGTTCCGCTTCTGCCTGGCGCGGAGCGTCCGGATCGTCTCGTCGTCGGTGTCGCCTTCGGCTCCGCAGTTCCACGAACGGTTGTCGTCGGCGCCGTCGCGTCCATCCTCTCCGTTCGCCTCGTTGTGCTTGTCGTTGTGGGAGACGAGGTCGCGCAGCGTGAAGCCGTCGTGCGCGGTGATGAAGTTGATGCTCGCGTACGGCCTGCGGCCCGTCCACGCGTAGAGGTCGGAGCTTCCGCTCAGCCGATTCGCGAACTCGTCGATCATCGCGTCGGTGCCCCGCCAGTAGTCGCGGACCGTGTCGCGGTACTTCCCGTTCCACTCGGACCAGAGAGGGGGGAAGTTGCCGACCTGGTAGCCCCCTTCGCCGACGTCCCACGGCTCGGCGATCAGCTTGACCTGCGAGATGACCGGATCCTGCTGGATGACGTCGAAGAAGGCCGAGAGGCGGTCGACGTCGTGGAGCTCGCGCGCGAGGGTCGCAGCGAGGTCGAAGCGGAAGCCGTCGACGTGCATCTCGAGCACCCAGTACCGCAGCGAGTCCATGATCAGCTGCAGCACGTGCGGATGCCGCATGTTCAGGCTGTTTCCGGTGCCGGTGTAGTCCATGTAGTAGCGCGGCTCGTGGGCGACGGTGCGGTAGTACGCGACGTTGTCGATCCCCTTGAGCGAGAGCACCGGCCCGAGGTGGTTCCCCTCGGCCGTGTGGTTGTAGACGACGTCGAGGATGACCTCGATCCCTTCCTCGTGGAGGGCGCGGACCATCTGCTTGAATTCCTGCACCTGCTGCCCGCACTCGCCGCTCGCGGCGTACTCGTTGTGCGGCGCGAGGTAGCCGATCGAGTCGTAGCCCCAGTAGTTGCGGAGACCCCGCTCGAGGAGCAGCGACTGGTGGACGAACTGGTGGACCGGGAGGAGCTCGATCGCCGTGATGCCGAGGTGCTTGAGGTGGCGGATCGCTGCAGGGTGGGCGAGTCCGGCGTAGGTGCCGCGCAGGGCCTCGGGAATCCCCGGATGGCGCATCGTGAAGCCTTTGACGTGCGCCTCGTAGATCACCGTCTTGTGCCACGGCGTGTGCGGTTTCCGGTCGTGCCGCCACTCGAAGTAGGGATTCGTGACGACCGACTTCGGCATGAAGGGGGCGCTGTCGAGGTCGTTCTTCGGGCCGTCGGGATCGCCGAAGTGATACGGGAACACCGCCTCGTTCCACTTCACCTGCCCGACCATCGCCTTGCCGTAGGGGTCGAGAAGGAGCTTCGCAGGATTGCAGCGGTGCCCTTCCTCCGGCTGCCACGGCCCGTGGACGCGGAAGCCGTAGCGCTGGCCGGGTTGAACGTTCGGGAGGAAGCCGTGCCAGATGTAGGCGGTGACTTCAGGCAGGTCGACGCGGGTCTCTTCTCCGTTCTCGTCGAAGAGACAGAGCTCGATCCGACTGGCGACCTCGGAGAAGACGGAGAAGTTCGTCCCGACGCCGTCCCAGGTGGCACCGAGGGGATAGGGCCGTCCGGGCCAGATGTTCACGGCGGTGTTCCTTTCGAACGGAAATTGCGAGCGATGTCCGCAATGGCGATGCCAGCAGTCGGGGGAGAGTTCCTCGGTCCCTGAGTCCCTGGGTTCCTCGGGGTTCCTCGGGGGTTCCTCGGGGTTCCTCGGGGTTCCTCGGAGGAGTTCCCTCGGGGGCGGTTGATCGCGCGACGCTGCCTCTCTCGCCAACGAACGAACCCGAGGAACCGAGGAACCCGAGGAACCGAGGAACCCGTGCACCGCCTGCCCGACCGCTCCCGCCAGCGCCGCCTGATATGATCGCGCCCCTATGGATATCGCGGTTCGTAAAGTGGAAGACGTGACGATCGTCGACTTCAAGGGTCGGCTGGCGATCGGGGTGAGCGACGCGCTCCTCCCGCACGTGGTGAACGAGATCCTCGAGGAGGGCGGCAGGAAGATTCTGCTGAATCTCTCCGAGATGGACTACATCGACAGCAACGGGCTCGGTGAGCTCGTGCAGAGCTATCGCGAGTCACAGCGGCACGGAGCCTCGCTCCGCCTCCTCAAGCCGCAGGACCGCGTCACCAAGACTTTGAGGCTCACGAACCTCCTCCCGATGTTCTCGGTCTACGAGAGCGAGGAAGAGGCGATCCAGTCCTTCGCGAGCGCCTGAGACCACCACCCGGGTTCCTCGGTTCCTCGGTTCCTGAGTTCCTCGGGGACCTTTGCGCGTTTTGAACGTTGCCCCCGAGGAACCCCGAGGAACCCAGGGACTCAGGGACCGAGGAACTCCCCGGAACTTCCCCGCCCTCACTCCTGTTAGACTGACCGCCGCCCGATGCCCGACCTGAATGAGATTCTCATTCTCCTCGTCGCCGTCCTCGCAATCTGGATTCTGCTGAAGGTGGCGCGTCTCGCGATCAAGATGATCCTTCTTGTGATCGTGGTCGCAGTCGTCGCCGGGATCGTCTGGCTGGTTTTCTTCTGAGGTGAACACGTGAGTGACCGCAAGTACAAGCACCAGGGGTATCAGGGAGGCGGAGGCTGGAGCTACAAGTCCGGCTCGAGCGAGCCGCGCCCCCAGGGACCTCCGTCCGAGCCGCAGCGGGAGCGCCTCGAGGGCGCGCCGCGGGGCAGGACCGCCGGGGGTTTCGGCCCGGAAGCCTTCAAATGCAACCACTGCGGACAGCTGCGCCACAGTCTGTCCGAGCTCCTTTCCGATGAAACGTGCAACAAGTGCAACAACGATCTGCACACCTGCGGGAACTGCCGCGCTTTCGACGCCACGACGACGTGGGAATGCCGCGAGAACATCCCCGCCCGCATCGCCGGCAAGCACGTGCGCAACGAGTGCACGTTCTTCCAGCCGAAGATCGTGAGGGACCTGTCGGCCGACAAGGGGAAGCAGTCGCAGACCCCGGACGATGCGCGCAAGGCCTTCGACGCGCTGTTCAAGAAGTAGCTCGACGAGTGGTCCGTCGTCCCTGGTGACGACTTTTTGAAATGCCGTTCCGCATCCTTCTCTCGATCCTCTCCGGCGTGCTCTTCGCGCTTGCGTTTCCGCCGTACGGATACGCGTTTCTCGCATTCGTCGCGCTGATCCCGCTCCTCTTCGCCGTCGTCCGGACGCCTGGCCGCCGCGAGGCGTTCCTGCTCGGATGGCTTTCGCAGACGGTCGCCTGGCTGCTGATGGTGCCGTTCGTCATCCGCGCCATGACCCACTACGGTGGCCTTCCGCGACCCCTCGGCGTCCTGCTCTACGTCGTGATGGCTCTGATCCTCGGTTTCTACGGCGGAGTCTTCGCGCTCGTCGTGAGGGTCATCCAGCCGGGCATCCGCTTCGTCACGTGGCTCACCGTGCCGCTCGCGTGGGCCGCCCTCGAGTACGCGCGGACGTACCTCCTCGGCGGCTTCGCGTGGAACCTGCTCGCCACGTCGATCGCCGACTACACCCCGCTCGTGCAGCTCGCTCGCGCGGCCGGCCCGTACTTCCTCGGTGCGCTCATGATCTTCCCGGCGACGGTGGTCGTCTGGTGGGTCACGCAGAAACCGCCCGCGATCGCGAAGGTGATCGTCACCGGCATCCTCGGCATCATCGCGCTCGTCTGGTGGGGGACCGGCCTCGTCGGTTCGAAACTGATCGCGCGTCCCAACGCGACCGCGCCGGTCACCGTCGCGCTCCTGCAGCCGAACATCTCGCAGGAGATGAGGTGGGATGCCGAGAACACCGCCGCGATCTTCCGAAAGATGATCGACATGAGCTTCGAGGCAGCGCGGCGCGGCGCGAATGTCATCGTCTGGCCCGAGTCGACCGTGCCTCTTTCGTACACGGAGACCGAGCTCTATCGCACCGCGATCGAAGACCTCTCCCGCCGGCAGAACGTCGACATCATCCTCGGCTCGGTTGCGACCGATCCCTCCAGGCCCGGCGCCATCTGGAACTCCGCGTTCCTCGCGAGCGGCGGCACGACGGTCGGCCACTACGACAAGATCCGCCTCGTGCCGTTCGGCGAATACGTGCCGATGCGCCGCGTCCTCTTCTTCGCCAAAAAGTTCGTACGGGCGGTCGGCACGTTCGAGGTCGGCACGAACGACCGACCTCTGGCCGGCCGCTTCAGCTACGGCCCCGCGATCTGCTACGAGATCGTCTTCCCGCAGATCACCAGGACGCAGGTGCGCAACGGCGCCGACGTCCTCGTCACGATCACCAACGACGCCTGGTACGACGGCACCGCCGCCCCCGCGCAGCATCTGCTGCAGGCACGCCTCCGCGCGGTCGAGGACGACCGCTACCTGCTGCGCGCCGCGACCACCGGCATTTCCGCCGTGATCGACCCGATCGGTCGGGTGGTCGAGAGCCTCCCGATGGGACGCGAGGGGATGATCCTCGCGCGGGTCCAGCCGAGGAGCTCGAAGACCGGCTACGTCCGCTTCGGCGACTGGTTTGCCTGGCTCGCCATCGGCGTGGTACTTGTCGGGATGGCCGCGCGGCTGCGGCGCGCGCCCCGCGCCCACTGACCACTGCCCACTGCCCACTGACCACTGACCCTCGAGGAACCGAATGAACGACGAGACTCTGGCCAAAATCGACGACCTGCGCGAGAGGCTTCGCCTGGTCCGGAGCTATCTTTGACCTCGCTTCCGCAAGACGAGCGCTCGACGAGATCGAGCGCGAGATGTCGGCGCCCGGCTTCTGGGACCGTCAGGAGACCGCGCAGGAAGTAGGCCGCAAGCGGTCGCGCGTCGAGAAGCGGATCGCGACCGGCGAGACGATCGAGAGGCAGGCCGAGGAGCTCGACGTTCTGCTCGAGCTCGCGCGCGAAGGGGAGAATGTCGAGGGCGACGTCCAGTCGCTCGTCCTCGCGCTCGAGAAGCAGATCCACGAGATCGAGCTGACCATGAAGCTCTCCGGTGAGAACGACGTCCGCGACGCGATCGTCAACATCCATCCCGGAGCAGGCGGCACCGAGTCGCAGGACTGGGCGGACATGATCCTCCGGATGTACCTGCGCTACTGCGAGCAGAAGGGGTGGGCGACTGAGCTGTACGAATACCAGGCCGGTGAAGAGGCGGGACTCAAGAGCGCCACGTTCATCGCGCGCGGCGAGTATGCGTTCGGCTACCTGAAGGCGGAGAACGGCGTCCACCGGCTGGTCCGCATCTCTCCGTTCGACGCGGCGAAGCGACGCCATACCTCGTTCGCATCGGTCTACGTGATCCCGGACGTCGACGACACGATCGAGATCGAGATCAACGACAAGGACCTCCGCGTCGACACCTACCGTTCGTCCGGCGCGGGAGGTCAGCACGTCAACGTCACCGACTCGGCAGTGCGCATCACCCACCTTCCGACGAACATCGTCGTGACCTGCCAGAACGAGCGAAGCCAGCACAAGAATCGCGACACGGCGATGAAGCTCCTTCGCGCGCGGCTGTACCAGCTCGAGCTCGACAAGCGGAAAGAAGAGCAGGACAAGATCGAGGGAGAGAAGAAGGACATCGGCTTCGGAAGCCAGATCCGTTCTTACGTCCTGCAGCCGTACCAGCTCGTCAAGGACGTGCGAACCGGACACGAATCGGGCGATCCTGAGGGGGTGCTCGACGGAGACCTGGACGAGTTCATCGAAGCCTTCCTGTCGCAGGCGGCGCGGAAGACCGCCGACTGACCTGACCGGTGATGGACGAGGCGAAGCGGAAGATGCGGATCGCGATGCTGACGCCCCTGCCGCCGTCGAAGAGCGGCGTGGCGCACTACGCGTCGATCCTCATCCCCGAGCTTGCGAAGCGCGCCGAGGTCTCGGCGTTCGCCTCGCTCGCGGGCTACTCGCGCGGGGACTTCGACGCGGTCGTCTATCAGCTCGGCAACAACCCGCACCACGAGGTGATGTTCCGCGAGGCGTTGCGGGAACCGGGCGTCATCGTCCTGCACGACCTCGTCCTGCATCACTTGATCGTGGAGCTGACGCTCGCTCGCGGTGACGCGGAGGGCTACGTTCGCGAGCTCGCCGCGAGTCACGGTGAAGCCGGGGCCGCGTGGGCGCGCGGACGGGCGGCGGGACTGCACACGGAGATGGGCAACTTCCTCCTCCCTGCGTCGGTCGAGGTCGCGCAGCGCTCCCGCGCGGTGATCGTCCAC
>JBAQWH010000178.1:0-14401 GCA_049298815.1 Thermoanaerobaculia bacterium
GGCAGACCTCGTTCGTGATGACTCGGCGCGCGCTTCTCGACCGCGCCGGCGCGCTCGCGACCGAGTTCGCGGCGTACGGTCTGTCGTCCCGCGACGCGATCGCCATCCAGCTTCCGAATGGCCCGGAGTTCGTCGCCGCCGTCCTCGCCGCGTGCCGGACGGACCTGGTCATCGTGCCGATCGACCGGGACGCGCCCGAGACCGAGGTCGCGGCGATCCTCGCCCATTTCGCGATCAAAGGGCTCGTGTACCGACCCGATCGCAACTCGGACGTCACCGCGGTCTCGATCCGCTCCGTCGCGGAAGGGCCGGCAGTCCCCGCGAATGCTCGTCTCCTGAAGCTGACGTCCGGCTCGAGCGGACTCCCGAAAGCGATCGTCACCTCGGAAGGGAACCTTGCGGCAGATTGCAGGAACATCTGCGCAACGATGGGCATCGCGCCGGACGATCTCAACCTCGGCGCGATCCCCTTCTCTCACTCGTACGGGTTCTCGAACCTCGTCACCCCGCTCCTCCTGCAGGGGACCCCGGTCGTCGCGTCGAACGACTACATGCCGCAGTCGATCATCGGCCTGGCGAACCGGCACCACTGCACCGTCCTCCCGCTCATCCCGCTGGTCTTCGAGCATCTTTCGACGACGGCCCACGGGACGTTCGAGAGCGCCAGGACGTTCATCTCGGCAGGTGCGCCGCTCATGGCATCGACTTCCCATCGGTTCGGCGAGCGATTCGGAACGCCGATCCACTCGTTCTACGGATGCAGCGAATGCGGCGGAATCACCTTCGATCGCACGGGCGGAGCGGTTCAGCGTGGTTCGGTCGGCGAGCCGATGATCGGCGTCGAGGTCTCGACCGAACATGGCCGGCTCTTCGTCCGCGGCGAAGCGGTTGCAGCCGGATACCTCAAGGATGCGTCCACGTTCCAGCCGTTCGAAGACGCCGTCTACCGGACCGACGATCTCGTCGAGATGGCGGCCGGCGAGGTCTGCCTGCGCGGCCGCTTCAGCGACCTCATCAACACTGCCGGCAAGAAGGTGAACCCGCGCGAGGTCGAGTTGGTGATCGCGCAGATCGAGGGCGTGCGCCAGGTCAAGGTGTTCGGTCAGCCGGCCGGCGCGCGCGGAGAGGTCGTCGCAGCGGCGATCGTCGGCACTCCTGACGTGACGCGCGAGAAAGTCCGGGAGTTCTGCCGCACACGGCTCTCGCTGCACAAGGTGCCGCGCATCGTGAAACTCATCGACGCGATCCCGGTCGACGAGCGCGGCAAGGTCCGGCGAAGCGCGCTCGCAGAGCTCTGATCACGATCCTCGATTCAGGGCATCTCGAGCTGCTGATCCGCCTGCCGGACCGCGCGAACGCTCGCTACGGCCTGCTCGGCCTGCCAGAGATGACGACGCTGGTGCGCGGCGATGATGTGATAGGCGGAGAAGACGTTGTAGCGGACGCGCTTGTCGAAGGGCGAAACGATCTTGATCTTCGACGTGTCCAGCGGCTGCAGTTCCCCGAGCATCTCCGCCAGCCGCTTCTGGAGGCCGGCGAACTCCGAGAATGAGTCTGCCTTGGTGCGCGTCGACCGCGGCACGAACGGCGCCGTCGTCTTGAATCTCGAACGGATCGGCGGCTCCAGAAACCACTTGAGCACCCGCCCCAGCAGGTCCATTCGCGGGCGAGCGGTGGACGAGAGTCCGCGCTCTTTCGCGTCGTCGATGGCCCTGCGAAGGACCGGCAGGAACAGCTCCGTCGACACGCTGAGATGCCCGAGGCACTCGGCAGCGGACCAGGACGAGACCTTCGGCCTCACGGTGAAGCAGCGGCCGTCGGTCTCATCGAGGAGCCGCCGCGCACGCGCAAGGGCCGCATCGAGCTCCCCTTGAAGCCCGTCGAAAGCATCTGATCTGGTCACGTGCTGGGAATTGTAAAACGGGGACCCGCGACATCGACAGCCGGATGAGGATCGGCGGGCCATCTTCGAGAAAAGAAAAAGCCCCCTCCCACCTGAGCGGGAGAGGGCCTTCCGTGAAGCTCGATGAAGACTAGAAGATGTACCGCAGGCCGAGCTGGTAAGTGCGCGGCACGTAGCCGCCGTGAGTGCCGAGGATCCGGCCGAAGTTCGCGCTCGCGAAATCGTTGGTCGGGAAGCCCCACGTCACATGGTCGAACACGTTGAAGACGTCGAGGCGGAAGACGACCGACGAGCTCATCGGCGCTTTGAACGACTTGTACAGGCCAAAGTCGACGCTCTCGAGTCCGTCCGTGAAGAAGGTGTTGCGCCCGATGAGGTCCTCCATGCTGTCGTCAACCGTCGCGCGCCGGAAGGCCCACGTCGGAAGCTGCGCCTGGGAGTTCTTCGGGTCGTTGATGGTCCAGCCACCGCTCCATTTTGGATCGACGACGATCGGACGCTGATTCGAAACGCCGTCGAAGTCGATGTCCGGCGCGCCGGAGTCGACGATGGTGAACGGAGTTCCGGAGGCCAGCTTCACGACGGACGCAACCGTCCACCCGCCGAGAACAAAGCCTTTCCAACCGCTCTGGTCCTTGTAGAACGGAAGCTGATAGCTGCCGGTGCCGGTGAAACGGTGCCGCGTGTCGAAGCGAGAGAGGCCCGTCTTGTACTTCTCGTAGTCCGGCGGGAAGAAGTTCAGGTCGCCGGTTCCGGTCGCCGTCGCCTCGGACCCTGAATCGATCGCCTTGCTGAACGTATACGTCGCGCGCCCCTGGAACCCATGGGTCAGGCCGGTCTCGAACTCGAGCTGTCCGGCGTGATAGGAACTCTGCGCCACGTTGTCGATGATGAGATTGGACGTGTAACGGGCGTCTGGCCGCCGGTCATTCGTCTTCGGGAAACGGAGGCTGACTTCGAACTCGCCGAGAGGAACGGCGTTCGGGCAGGTCGCGTTGGTCGGCGCTCCGGGAAGACCGGTGCCGGCGCAACGCACGTCCTGGGCGATCGTCCATTTCGAGCCTTCCGAGCCCGGGCGCTCAGGCAGGTTGCCCCACCTGTACTGCAGGAGGTTCTTTCCGAGCGTTCCGACGTAGCTGAGTCGGAGACGGGAGGCCGAGAACACCTGGCGCTCGAACGAGAGGTTCCACTGCCTGGTCTCGGGCATCACGACGTCTTCGTCGATCAGCGTCAGCGAGACGCGCTGCGTGAGCGGCTGCCCCGGGACGAAGACGAATCCGTTCGTCGGATCGGAGAGGTTCGTGGAGTTGGCGATGCTCAGGAACACCGCATTGGGCGGGTTGTACCGGACGTTCGCGCCGCCCTGGGAGAAGACGGACTGGAAGATGCGGCCGTGGTAGACGCCGTAGCCGCCGCGGATCGAGAACTTGCCCTGGCCGCCGCTGAGCGCGCGCAGGAAGCCGTTCCGGTCCCAGTTCGGCGTGTACGCGAATCCGAGACGCGGATCGACGTAGTCGCTGTCACCGAACATGTAGTCGATGCGGTTCTCGGCTTCTTCGGGCGCCTTCACGCGCTCGTAACGCACGCCGAGATTGAGCGTGAGGTTGTCGAAAGGACGCCAGTCATCCTGGGCATAGAAGTTCATTTCCCCGAGGTCGTTCTCGAGGTAGTCAGGCCCGTACGCCTTCTGGAAGGTGCTGACGCAACCGGCCATGAAGGCGGCGAGTCCGTTGCCGTAGTTCACGCCTCCGCAGCTGGCCGCGAACGACCAGAACCCGCGGTTGAAGTTCGACGCGCGGTCGTTGAGCGACGAGTTACGGATGTCCGTCCCCGCTTTGAGCGTGTGCGCGGCGAAGCGCGCCGACGAGAGGTTCAGGACGAACTGCGTGTCGGTCTGGTCGCGGTTGATCGGATAGGCGCCCGCGTTGCCGATGATGTGTCCCGGGGTGACCGCGGACCAGCGAACGACCGGCGTGGTATTGCCGGCGAGGATGTTGACGTTCGTGCTGCGGTCACCGATTCCGAAGCGAGCTTCCATCACGGTGTCGGCGGAGAGAACGCCGGTCCAGGTCACGCCGACGTTCCACTGCTCGTTATCCTGCATCGTCTGCTCGCCGATGATCAGCTCGGTGTTCTCGCGAACCTGTTCGCTGTGCTGATAACGGCCGTTGACGTTGTGGCTGAGGTTCGCGTTCCAGTCGAGACGGCCGGAGTAGTCCTTGTCCGGATAGTTGCGAAACTGCGGATAGGTGTACGCCCGGGTCGAAATGGCGGGATTGTTCGGCGTGAGCCCGCTCGGGAAGCGGCCGAGGATCGAGTCCTGCCAGGCCCGGTTCGCCGCGGTGTCGTTGTTCAGCGTGAGCCTCGGGAGCGCCATGTCGCTGGCGAGGATCAGAGGCTTGGTGACGATCGTCTGGCCCTTGTTCACGACCGTGTCGTAGTTGACGAACGCGAAGAGCTTGTCCTGAACGATCGGTCCGCCGAGGACTCCGCCCCACTGGCGCCGGTAGTCATCCGGCTTTGGAGCGGTCTGCTGGAAGGCTCGCTTCTCGTTCCACTCGCCGTCCTGCGCGTAGCCGTAGATCTCACCGTCGAAGGTGTTGGTGCCCGACTTGGTCTGCACCAGGACGACTGCTCCATAGCCACGGCCGAACTCGGCGCTATAGCTGTTGGTGAGGATCTGGAACGACTTGATCGTCGCGAGCGCGACACCCTGACGGTGCTGATTCTCGGACGAGTCGTCGTTGTTGACGCCGTTGATCTGGAACGTGGTGCCGCGTGTGCCGGCACCGTTGAAGTTCGCCGAGGAGCCCGAGGAGAGCGTCGGGTTGTCCTGCCCCGACGTCGGATTCTCCATGTACCCGCTGAACGTCGCAGCCAGGCCGAGGAAGCTCGTCTGGTTCCCCTGCGGGATCGACATGATCTCCTCGGAGCGCATGTTCTGCTTGATCTCACCGTCGCTGACGTTGATGCGCGGCGAATCCGCAACGACCGTCACGGTCTCGGCCATCGCGGCCGGATCGAGGACGAAGCTCTGCACCGCGGTCTGGTTCAGCTCGACACGCACGCCCGTGCGCCGAACCGTTCCGAAACCCGAGAGCTCAGCCTGCACGTTGTAACGCCCGACCGGAAGGAACGGCGCGTTGTAGAACCCGTTCGTCCCCGTGACGAGGACGCGCTCGAGACCGGTGTCGGCGTTGCGCACCGTCACCGTGACTCCGGGGAGTGCGGACTTCGAGCTGTCCGTCACCGTCCCGGACAGCGTGCCGGTGACGGTTTGTGCAATCAGCGGAAGGGAGGTGAGTAAGACGAGAGCGACCAGAATAAGCAACCTGATCCTGCGCGGCATGAACCCTCCTTATGGCTCGTTTCGCTATGGCTCGTTCGAACTGTCTGGACCGATTGCGCGCGACGCTACGCCTTCCCTGACTGCGGGGTCATGCGGCAACCGCACTGAGCATTGTGATACACGGATCATCGGTTCGTGTCAGAAAATTCGCAATGGATCGGACGCCCGAGCCGCCCCCGACGGAGCAGGGCTCAAATCGCTCCATCACGGCCTCTTTGGCAGCAGGCAAGGCCTAAATCCCGTCGGCCCGGCCCGGCCTGTCCACCCCGGCGGGCTCATGTCGGGTCGTGATGACAGTCACTCGTCCTGATCCGTCCCGGGCTCGGCCCGACGGTTCCGCGCACGAAGTCGTTCTCGATCTGCACCGCAACCTCGCGAGCTCGTGCGTTCGATCCCGGTTCAGCGGACGTAAGATTCAGAGCCCCCGGCGCTCGTCCCGCAACCGCGTTCGCCATGCCCGCAAAGGAGCCGTCGTTTCATGCGACCAACTTCCCTCGGGTTGATGCTTTCCCTCCTCACAATTCTGAGCCCGGCCTTCAGTGCCGATCCGCCCGCGGCAGCGCCAGGATGGACGCTCGTCTTCCAGGACGAGTTCGACGAGGCCACGCTCTCTCCGGCGAAGTGGAACGTCCTCACGCGCGAGCACAGCAAACACGACGAGTTGCAGTACTACGTGCCGGATGACGTCTACCTCGAGCGCGGCTCTCTGCGCCTGCGGAGCCGGGTACGCGACTTCGGATCGCAGCACTACACCAGCGGCCGCGTCGACACGAGCGGCAGGTTCGCGGCGGTCTACGGCCGGTTCGAGGTCAGAGCGAAGCTCCCGGGCGGCAAGGGACTCTGGCCCGCCCATTGGCTTTACCCGCAGAACCGCGACTGGGCGATGGAACGGCTGATGGCGGACGTCGTCGCGGCCGGCAACGAGAAACTGATCCCTGAGGACCGTCCCTGGTACAGCGAGATCGACATCATGGAGTTTCTCGGACACGAGCCCGGCGTCGTCTACGGGACGCTGCACTACCACTCGTTCAGCGGCGAGAAGAAGTCGAGCTCGGGAACCCTGAAGGGCGACACCGACTTCACGAAGGACTTCCACGTCTACGCGCTCGAGTGGGATCCCGATCAGATCCGCTGGTACGTCGACGGGCGGATGATCCACGCGACGCGCGACGGCGTTCCGCACACTCCGCACTACCTGATCCTCAACACCGCGGTCGGCGGAGGCTGGCCGGGAAATCCGGACTCGACCACGGTCTTCCCGCAGTACCACGACATCGACTACGTGCGGGTGTACCAGCGGGAGAGCTACTGGAAACGCGAATGACCGGCGCCGCGGAGTTACCCGCGGGCGCCGGCCTCGTGAACGTCGGGTCGTCTAGCTCAGGCGACTTCGCTGCCGTGGCACTTCTTGTACTTCTTGCCTGAGCCGCACGGGCAAGGGTCGTTGCGACCGACTTTCGCCTGGGTGCGCTTGGCCGGCGCCGGGGCTTCCTTGGGCGCGCCTGAGAACGTCAGCTGCTGCTTCGGCGGCTGGGGCGGCAGGGCGTGGCGGACGCGCTGCATCTCGGCTTCGTCGGACTCCTGCGCGATGCCGAACTCCGTCTTCCAGAGCACCTTCACGACCTTGTCCTGAACGCGCTCCATCATTTCCTGGAAGAGCTCGAACGACTCTTTCTTGTACTCGATCAGCGGGTCGCGCTGGCCGTAGCCGCGAAGGCCGATGCCTTCCTTGAGGTGGTCGATGTTGAGGAGGTGATCCTTCCACTGCTGGTCGATGACCTGCAGCAGGAGGTACTTCTCGTTGAGCCGCATGTTGTCGAAGCCGATCGCCGCTTCTTTTCTCTCGTAGCGGGCGTTGACCACTTCGAGGATGCGGTCCTTCAACTCGGAGCGATGGATGGTCTCGAGGTCGATGCCGGCCGATGGGAGATCGATTGCGAAGTAGTCGTAGACCTCGACCGCGAGCTCCGCGGTGTTGCGGGTCTGCCGGTCATCCTCCGGGTAGTGCGTGTCGATGAGGTAATCGATGATCTCGTCGGCCGCGTTGAGGATGTACTCCTTCCCTTCGCGTCCCTCGAGGATGGAGCGCCGCAGCGTGTAGATCGACTCACGCTGCTTGTTCATCACGTCGTCGTATTCGAGCAGGTGTTTGCGCGCCTCGAAGTTGCGTCCTTCGACCTGGCGCTGGGAGCGTTCGATGGAGCGGGTGACCATGCCGTGCTCGATCGGTACGCCCTCCTCCATGCCGAGGCGCTCCATGAGGCCCATGATCCGATCGCCGCCGAAGATGCGCATCAGGTCGTCTTCGAGCGAGAGATAGAACCGCGAGGAGCCCGGGTCGCCCTGACGGCCGGATCGGCCGCGAAGCTGGTTGTCGATGCGGCGCGACTCGTGACGCTCGGTGCCGACGATGTGCAGCCCTCCGGCCTCCACGACCGCCTCGTGCTCGCGCTTCCACTCGATGCCGATCTCCTCTTCGATCCTGGCGCGCTCGGCCGGCTCCGTGATCTCGCGGGTCTTCTGCGCCATCACGAACTCGGGATTGCCGCCGAGCAGGATGTCCGTCCCGCGGCCGGCCATGTTCGTGGCGATCGTGACCGCGCCACGACGGCCTGCCTGCGCCACGATCTCGGCCTCGCGCTCGTGGTACTTCGCGTTGAGCACGACGTGTGGGATGCCGTTCTTCTTGAGCATCGCCGCCAGCTGCTCGGACTTCTCGATCGAGATCGTTCCGACGAGCGAGGGTTGCCCCGTCTGCTGCAGCTTCTTGATGTCCGTGACGATCGCCTCGAACTTCTCCCTCTCGGTGCGATAGACGAGGTCCGACATGTCGCGGCGAACCATCGGCCGGTTCGGCGGGATGACGACGACTTCCAATTTGTAGATCTTGTCGAACTCCGCCGCTTCGGTGTCGGCGGTGCCGGTCATGCCGGCGAGCTTGTCGTACATCCGGAAGTAGTTCTGGAAGGTGATCGTGGCGAGGGTCTGGTTCTCGGCCTCGATCTTGACGCCCTCCTTCGACTCGACCGCCTGATGAAGACCGTCGGACCACCGGCGGCCCGGCATGAGGCGGCCGGTGAACTCGTCGACGATGAGGACCTCGCCGTCCTTGACGACGTAGTCGACGTCGAGCTTGTAGAGAGAGTGCGCCCGCACCGCCTGGTTCACGCAGTGGAGCGTGTCCATGTTCGCCGGGTCGTAGAGGTTGTCGACGTGGAGGAGTTTCTCGGCGTGCAGCACGCCCTCCTCCGTGAGGACCGCGGTGTGCTGCTTCTCGTCGACCTGGAAGTCCTTGTCCTTGACGAGCTTCGGGATGATGCGGTCGACCAGGTAGTACTTGTCGACCGACTCCTCCGACGGACCGCTGATGATGAGCGGCGTGCGGGCTTCGTCGATGAGGATCGAGTCCACCTCGTCGACGATCGCGAAGACGTGGTCGCGCTGGACCATCGCGTCGAGCTCGAACTTCATGTTGTCGCGGAGGTAGTCGAAGCCGAACTCGTTGTTCGTGCCGTAGGTGACGTCGCAGCGGTAAGCCTGCTGCCGCTCCCGGTCGCCGTGGTTGTTCTGGATGATGCCGACGGTGAGGCCGAGGAACCTGTAGACCCGGCCCATCCACTCGGCGTCGCGGCGCGCGAGGTAGTCGTTCACGGTGACGACGTGGACTCCGCGGCCGGTGAGCGCGTTGAGGTAGACCGGGAGGGTCGCGACGAGCGTCTTGCCCTCGCCGGTCTTCATCTCCGCGATCTTCCCGCTGTTCAGCACGATGCCGCCCATGAGCTGGGCGTCGAAGTGCCGCATGTTGAGGGTCCGTTTTGCGGCTTCGCGGCAGACGGCGAAGGCTTCCGGAAGGAGGTCGCTCAGCGCGTCCTGCAGATCCTGCTTTGCCGCCTTGACCGCAGTCTCGTCGCGCGGGACCTCAGCCTTCACGGCGTCCAGGGCTTCCACCACCGGGCGGAGCCGGTCGCGGAACTCCTGAGTCCTGCTGCGCAGTTCGTCGTCTGTGAGGCGTTGAATCTCGGGCTCGAGCGCGTTGATCTGCGCGACGACGGGGCGCATGGCCTTCACGTCACGCTCGTGCTTCGAGCCGAAGATCATCGTCAGTACTTTGTTGATCATGTCTGTTGAGTCCGTTTCCTCTTCGGCGCGGACGGCAGCCGCCGCCGGCGCGATGGAGCAACGCTATCAAAACGGCTGCCGGGCGAGGAACTTCCCGCCGGCCGTCCGGTTCCTCGGTTCCTGAGTTCCTCGGTCCCTCGGGGACTCAGGGACTGAGGGACTAAGAAACCGGGCGGGCCCGCGGGCAGCGACTCACTGCCGGAGCAGCTCGAGCCGGTCGTACGCCATCCAGGCCTGGTGGCCGAGGAAGAGGACGAGCGAGAAGTAGGCGATCGCGATGCCGGCGCGCTGCGATGCGGTCACCTCGTAGAAACGGCTGTCGGTCTTCTCGCGAACGATCGAGGCGTAGACCTGGAACAGTGCGAGGATCGCGATGACGATCGTGAGCGGGTTCGGCTGCTTGAAGACTTTGTAAGCGACGGCCGCGCCGCCGAGTACCCACATCCACTTCGTGATCGCGGCGGAGATCCGTCCGCCGTCGAGCATTCCGAGCGGGAGCAGGTTGAAGAGGTTCAACGCGAACCCGAGGAATGCGATCAGGAGGTAGAGCGGGTCGCCGAACGCCTTGTAGATCCCGAGGCAGACGAGGGAAGCGAGCGTCCCGGCGATCGGCCCGGCGAGTCCGATCTGAGCATCGTGATAGGCGGTTCGCGGCTGGTCTTTCAGGGTCACCGCCCCGCCGACGAACGGGATGAAGACCAGGAATCCGGTTCGCAGGCCCTTGGCGCGTATCGCGGCCGCGTGCCCCAGCTCGTGGATGAGGGTGATGACGAGAAAGCCGAGGACGACGGCGAACGGAGCCTGCGTCGCGTAAGCCGCGATCGTCACGACGAAGGAACCGCCAGCGACCGCGTACTGGACCGCCCCGAATCCCTCGAGCGGGTTCGCGACCAGCGGGCGCAGCCGCTCGATGAAGACGACGATCAACCCCTTCGCCTTGATCGCGAAGACGCCGGCCAGAATCAGCAGAGCCGAGATCGGACGGGCGAAGCTCCAGCGTCGCGCCGGCCGCCGAGGCGGCGGACTCGTGCCATCAAGCTCGCTGGATTTCGCGCTCGGTACGCTGGAAGCAGTCATGCGGGGTCCGGCCGGATACAACGTGGCACCCCGTGCCGTATTCCTCGCATTTGTCTCCTTCCGCCCCGCGGTGCGAGCCTGCAACCTCCGGCTGCGTGGCCCGTATCCACGGCCTGACGGAGGAGCTATGAAGAGACTTGTCATTGCGATCGTCGGCCTCGCCCTCGCCTCGACGGCGACCGCGGCGTCGCTCACCGAGAAGATCGACCGCACGTTCGACGTGAAGCCGGGAGCAGGCATCGCGGTCTCGAACGTCAACGGCCGGATCTCAGTCGCTTCGTGGGACCAGGCGAAGGTGCGGGTCGTCGCCACGAAGGAAGTGGAAGGGGCCAAGCAGGACCTCAAGGAACTGATGGCGGCTCTCAAGGTGGAGCTGGTCCCGCGCGACGGCGGGCTGACCATCACGACCCGGCACCCGAAGCACGAGCACGGCATCGCCTCGATCTTCGACGCCCTGAGCGGCAACAACATCAATTACGAGGTCACCTACGAGATCACGGTCCCTCGCAACATGAACGTAGCCATCGAGAACACGAACGGCACGGTGTCGCTGTCGAACGTGACGGGCGTCCTCGCCCTCGAGACGACGAACGGACGGATCGCCGTCGCCAACTGCGCCGGCACGGTCAGCGCGTCGACGACGAACGGCTCGATCGAGGCCCAGCTCGTCCGGATGGAAAAGAAGGCGATGCACTTCGAGACCACCAACGGCCGGATCAGCGTGTCGCTGCCGAAGAGCGCCGCGGTCGACCTCGACGCGAGTACGACGAACGGCTCGATCGAATCCAGCCTGCCGGTCACCACGCGCAGCATGGGGAAGAACACGCTCCGCGGCTCGATCAACGGTGGAGGGACTCCGCTGACGATCCGGACCACCAACGGCGGCATCACCCTCAAGACCGCCATCTGACGCACGAAGGGCGCCCGCAGGCGCCCTTCACAATCTCACTTCACCTTTCGTGAAAAAGCCCGCCGTGCGGCGGGCCTTTTCACGTCTGGCTATTCTTCCTTCTTCTTGCGGGGAGCGCGTTTCGGCTTCTCCTCGCCACCCTCTTCGGCAGCGTCAGCCTTCTTCGCGCGCTTCGGCTTCTCTTCGGCGGCCGGGGCAGCGTCTTTCGCTGCCTTCTTGCCGCCCTTCGGAGCCGCTTCCTTCTTCTCGGAGTCGGCGGTGCGCTCGACGAGCTCGAGGATCGCCATCTCGGCGGCATCGCCGCGGCGAGGTCCGAGCTTGATGATGCGGGTGTAGCCGCCCGGCCGGGCCGAGAAGCGGGGGCCGAGGGTGTCGAACAGCTTGGCAAGCTGCGCTCCGTCGAGGATCGAGGTCGCCGCCTGACGGCGGTTGTGCACGCTGTCGTTCTTGGCGAGCGTGATCAACTTCTCGATCAGCGGACGGAGCTCTTTGGCTTTCGGGAGCGTAGTGATGATGCGTTCGCTCAGGATGAGCGACGCGAGCTGGTTGCGGAACAGCGCTTTACGGTGCGCCGACGTGCGTCCCAGCTTGCGGTTGACCATTCCGTGTCTCATGTTGATAACCCCTTCTGCGTAATCGCTGGCGTCCCGGAGAGAACTGCCGCGGCGGGATCCGCCGCGGGCCGGCCGGGACTACTCGCGCAGCTCGCCGGAGCGCGTTCCCGCGGGGATGCGAGTCATCCCGAACGAGAGACCGAGGCTCGCGAGGACATCCTTGATCTCGTCGAGCGACTTGCGGCCGAAGTTCTTGGTCGAGAGCATTTCGCGCTCGGTCCTCTGGACGAGGTCGCCGAGTGTGCGGATGTTCGCGTTCTTGAGGCAGTTCGCGGAACGGACCGACAGGTCGAGCTCTTCGATCGGCTTCGACAGCATCTCTGCGAGGCGCGGATCGACCTCGGGGACCGCCGCTTCCTCGCGCGTCTCGGTGCGCGTTTCGAACGTGCTGAACGTGCGGAGATGGTCGCCGAGGAGCTCGGCGGCCAGGCCGATCGCCTCTTCCGGCGAGACTGCGCCGTTGGTCCACACCTCGAGGACGAGCTTGTCGTAGTCGGTCATCTGACCGACGCGCGCCCCTTCGACGTTGTAGTTCACCCGGCGGACGGGCGAGTGGATCGAATCGATCGGGATGTACCCGAGCGGAAGATCGGTATCGGCGTTCCGGTCGGCCACCTGGTAGCCGCGGCCGCGCTTGAGGCGCGCCTCGAGCTTGAGCGTCCCTTCCTTCGAAAGGGTCGCGATGTGGGACGTCGGGTCGAGGATCTCGACGTCGGGATCCTGCTCGAAGTCAGCGGCGGTGACGACGCCCGGCCCCGACTTCTCGAGGTAGAGGGTCTTGGGACCACTGCCGTGGAGCTTGAACGGGATCTGCTTGAGGTTGAGGACGACGTCGGTCATGTCCTCCACAACGCCCTGCAGCGACGAGAACTCGTGCAACACACCCTCGACGCGGATTGCCGTGATGGCCGCCCCTTCGATCGAGGAGAGGAGCACGCGCCGGAGCGCGTTGCCGATCGTCGTTCCAAAGCCGCGCTCGAACGGCTGGGCGACGAAACGCCCGTAATTGGGCGTGAGCGTCTCGGGATCGTAATCGAGCTTCTTGGGTTTCTGAAAATCTGACCACATCATCTGAGCGGCCTCCTCGCGGCGATGCAGGGGCGGTCGCGGCACCCGGAAGTCGGACGCCGGCGGCCACACCTGCACAATTGGTTACTTCGAGTAGAGTTCGACGATGAGCTGCTCCTGAATCGGAAGACGGACGTCTTCGCGCTTCGGGAGATCGGTCACCGTGCCAAGGAACTGGTCGGGATTGAGCTGGAGCCAGCCCGGAACGCCGCGTCCGGAAGCCGTTTCGACGGCCTGGCGGATCTGGTCGTTCTTGCGGCTCTTCTCGCGGACCTGGATCACGTCACCCTTGCGAACCTGATAGGAGGGGATGTTGATCTTTTTCCCGTTCACCTCGATGTGGCCGTGCCGCACGAGCTGGCGTCCCTGCGGACGCGAGGAAGAGAAGCCAAGGGAGTAGACGACGTTGTCGAGCCGGAGCTCGAGCTGGCGCAGCAGGTTCTCACCCGTGATGCCAGTCTTGCGCTCTGCACGCTGGAAGTAGAGGCGGAACTGCTTCTCGAGCAGACCGTAGATGCGCTTGACCTTCTGCTTTTCGCGGAGCTGAACGCCGTAGCCAAGGACCTTCGAACGACGACGGCCGTGCTGGCCCGGCGCATAGTTGCGGCGCTCGATCGAGCACTTGTCCTTGAAACAACGATCGCCCTTGAGAAACAGCTTCATGCCCTCACGACGGCAGAGCCGACATACGGGGTCGGAATAACGAGCCACTGTGCCTCCTGCTGGTTCGCACCCGCGCCACCATGGCGCGTTGCGTGTACGGCGGCAGCTGCTCGCCGTACGGAACTGCAGCCGGTGCGACCCCGCATCGGCAGATTTTCGATCGGATCACGGTCGGCCGGCCCCCTCATCGGAGGGGCGCCGCAAACCGGGAAACCGCCGCGTCAGACGCGGCGACGCTTGGGAGGACGGCAGCCGTTGTGCGGAATCGGCGTGACGTCCTTGATGGACTTGATGTCGAGTCCGCTCGCCGCGAGGGCGCGGATCGCCGACTCACGTCCGGCGCCGGGACCCTTGACCTTCACGTCGACCGTCCGGACCCCATGCTCCTGCGCAAGCTGTGCCGCATTCTGCGCAGCGACCTGAGCGGCGAACGGAGTTCCCTTGCGCGAACCCTTGAAACCGATCCGGCCTGCGCTGGACCACGCCAGGATGTTCCCCATCGGATCGGAGATCGCGACGATGGTGTTGTTGAAGGTCGCTGCGATCGCAGCGATTCCGTGCGGGATGTTCTTCCGCTCTTTCCGCTTGGTGCCGGCGCGCCGGGCGCCCGCTTTTGCTCCACGTGCAGTTGCCATCTTTTCCTCGGTATCTTCGTGTCGCCAGGCAGCTTGTCATCCCGAGCGAAGCGAGGGACCCCC
>JBAQWH010000179.1:0-4092 GCA_049298815.1 Thermoanaerobaculia bacterium
GGGCAGGTCTTCGTCAACGCGATGGTTGCCTCCGACCCGCGCCTGCCGTTCGGCGGAACGAAGCGCTCGGGCTTCGGCCGCGAGCTCGGCGTCTACGGAATCCGCGAGTTCATGAACGCGAAGACCGTGTGGGTCGGCGGGATGGACTCGGTCGAACGAACCCGGACCGAGTAGCGGCAGGTTCATCGCGAAGCGCGGGAGCGCGCATACTCTCGGCCGGACAAGGGAGGAACCATGAGATTCCGCAGACTTCCGCTGTTGCTCCTGCTCGCCTTCGCGCTCGCCTGCCAGACGGGCGGCGGCACGGGAGAAACGCCCGGCTCGGCCGACCGGCCGCCGATGGAGGTGAGACAGATCGGTTCCCTCTTCTTCGGCTCGTCGTACGACACCTCCGTCTCGCTCGACTTCTTCATCGAGAACAACGGGACCGTGCCGATGAAGGTGTGGCGGATCCTCGTTCAGGACGCCGGGATGGTCCAGTACCAGATCCCGATCACGAGCCGGGAGTTCCGGAGGACGATCGAGCCGGGAAAGGTCGAGCGGTTCACGATCGTCGCGACCGCGGTGACCGACGTCTACCGCCTTTCGCCGAACGAGCCGCTGCTGGTCCGGGTGACGGTCGACGCCGACCGCGAAGGGAAGCGTTTCCGCGCGCTCTACCTGCGCGAGCCGGTCTTCCAGGGGCGCTGAGCCGGCATTACGGCAGGGGCCTTCTGCGTGAAAAGTGAAAAGCCGCCCGGCGGGCGGCTTGGTGTCGGGTCGAATTGGCTCCGGCAGTAGGACTCGAACCTACGACCCACGGATTAACAGTCCGTTGCTCTACCAACTGAGCTATGCCGGAGTGCTCGAAAGGCGCCGCAAAATAGCAATTCGGCTGCGCCCCGTCAATACGACGGTGAAGAACCGGGCCGCGGTGGGCTTTATTGCGCGGTCAGGTCAGGCGCCGGATCGCGTCGCAGACCTTCCTCACCGCCCCGCCGACGCCGTCCTCGGAGTAGCTGACCAGCTCGATGTCGCGGTCGCCCGCCACCATCGCGGTGCAGCGCGGGGTGTGGGCCGGCCGCCACATGCAGATCACCGGCATCCCGAAGCGGTAGCGCGCGGCGGCAATCTCGTAGCCGACGCCGGTCGACGGCTTCGACACCTCGGCGACGAGCACCCCCTTCTCGCGCGCCGCCTCCGCTATCCACTCGAGATCGCGGTCGAAGATCTCCTCGGGCGACAGCGGCTCGCCGCCGTGACCGATGACCTCTGAGGCGACCGCGCCTGCGATCACGCGGTGGCCGTCCTCCTCGAGCATTCGGATGATCCGGCGGTAGAGCGGGACGTCGTCGCGGCCGGCGCTGATCGCGCCCGAAAAGTAGATCGTCGCCATGGGCGGCAGTGTAGACCAGGCGGGTCAACTACAATCCGGCCCACATGTCGCGCGAGATCGTCATCAATGCAACCCGGCAGGAGTCCCGGATCGCCGTCCTCGACGAAGGGCAGGTCGTCGAGCTCTGGGTCGAGAGGACCCGGCACCGGACGATCGTCGGCAACATCTACAAGGGCCGGGTCACCAAGGTGCTCCCCGGCATGCAGTCGGCCTTCGTCGATCTCGGCCTCGAGCGCGATGCCTTCCTCTACGTCTCCGACGTCGTCGAGGACCTCGAGGAGTACGAGAGCGAGACGCCGGACGAGCTGACGCTCGACGAAGTGCCGGCGCACCGGCCGGAAGCGTCGATCTCGGACCTGTTGCGCGAAGGGCAGGAGATCGTCGTCCAGGTCTCGAAGGACACGATCGCCGGCAAGGGCGCGCGGATCACGACGCACATCACGCTCCCCGGCCGCTTCCTCGTCTACATGCCAACGGTGAATCACGTCGGCGTCTCACGCCGCATCGAGTCGGAAGAAGAGCGGACGCGGCTCAAGGAGATGCTCGAGCGCATCCGGCCGCCCGGGCACGGCGGGTTCATCGTCCGCACCGCGGGCGAGGGTCGCGCCGAAGAGGAGTTCCTCGCCGACCTCAAGTACCTGACCGAGCTGTGGGAGCACATCCGGCGGCGGGCCGAGAAGACCTCGGCGCCGAACGCGATTCACCACGACCTCGATCTCGTGCTGCGGACGATCCGCGATGTCCTCTCGCCCGAGTTCAAGAGCGTCTGGGTCGATTCGGTCGAGCAGTACCAGCGGATCGTCGAGTTCCTCGACCAGATTCAGCCGGCACTCGTGCCGCGCGTGCGTCTCTTCCGGCGCGACGAGGCGATCTTCGACGAGTTCAGCATCGAGCCCGAGATCGCGAAGGCACTCAAGTCGAAGGTCTGGCTCAAGTCGGGCGGCTACATCGTCATCAACCAGACCGAAGCGCTCGTCGCGATCGACGTCAACACCGGCAAGTACGTCGGCAAGAAGAACCTCGAGGAGACGGTCTTCAAGACGAACCTCGAAGCGGCGAAGGAGATCGTGCGCCAGGTCCGGCTCCGCGACCTCGGCGGGATCATCGTGCTCGACTTCATCGACATGGAGGAGCCGGCCAACCGGCAGAAGCTCTTCGAGACGCTCGAGGCGGAGATCCGGAAGGACCGGTCGAAGACCAAGATCCTGCAGATCTCCGAGTTCGGCCTGATCGAGATGACGCGGAAGCGGGTGCGGCAGAGCCTCGAGCGCTCGCTCACGCAGGCCTGCCCGTACTGCGCGGGGAGCGGGCGTATCAAGTCGAACACGACGATCGCTCTCGAGATCTGGCGCGAGCTGATGAAGATGCGCGACCTGCACGACGGCCAGGACGTGATCGTCCGCGTGAACCCGGTCGTCTATTCGACGATGCAGACCGGCGATCCGATCTACGAGGAGGTCGAGCGCTCCCTCGGCATCCACCTGGTGTTCAAGCCGGACGAGACGCTGCATCACGAGCAGTTCGACGTGATGACGATTTAGTGGCCAGTGGCCAGTGGCCAGTGGTCAGTGGTCAGTGGTCAGTGGTCAGGCGCGCGAGGGAAGTTCCCGCGCGTCGTGATGGTTTGCAGGGATTCACAGCCCGCTCGGGTGAGCTCGGGTCCTGTGCAGCAGGCGCACCGAACCTCGTCAGATCCGGAAGGAAGCAGCGATAAGGTGTCTAACCTGTGTGCCGCAGTCAACCTGGGCTCTTCCGAGCGGGCTTTTGCGTTTCCGCCACCTCGGGTGGGTGGGGTCCCATAGGTCCCATAGGTCCTATTGGTCCCATAGGTCCTATCTCCCAGCATTCGGCAGGTGCCGGTACTCGTGAGAGTCGCAGATGAGTCAGGCAGGAGAAATTGGCGGAGAGAGTGGGATTCGAACCCACGGTACGCTGTTAACGTACACACGCTTTCCAAGCGTGCGCCTTAAGCCACTCGGCCATCTCTCCGCATGCGAAAAGACGGACTGATCGAGCAGCTCGCAGCTTCAGTCCGTGTGCGCGACGAATGGCGGAGAGGGAGGGATTCGAACCCTCGATACCCGTTAAGGTATAACGGTTTTCGAGACCGCCGCATTCAACCGCTCTGCCACCTCTCCGTTCGTTCGCGCTGCCGCAGCTGGCGGAAGAAATCCTGGAGCATTTCCCGGGACCGCTCGTCCATGAAGCCGGCCTCGACCACCATCCGGTGATTGAGCCGCGGGTCCTGCACGAGGTTGCCGAGGGACCCGCAGAAGCCGGCCTTCGGATCGCTCGCTGCGAAGATCAGTTTCTCGACCCTCGCGTTCACGAGCGCACCCGCGCACATCGCACAGGGCTCGAGGGTGACCACCATCGTCGTACCTTCGAGCCGCCAGTCGCCGATCGCCCGCGCCGCTTCCGCGATCGCGAACATCTCGGCATGGCCGAGCGGGTCACCTGCCTGCCGCGCGTTGCGGCCGCGGCCGATGATTCGCCCCTCGCGATCGACGATGACGGCACCGACCGGGATCTCTCCGGCCTTCGCCGCTTCGCGCGCGAGCTCCAGCGCTTCTTCCATCCACTGCGCCTGATTCATCTGTCAAAGATTACGACGGCGGGCCTGAGCCCGCCGTCGCTGAAATTCGGGGTGGTGCACCCAGGAGGACTCGAACCTCCAACCTTCTGATCCGTAGTCAGATGCTCTATCCAATTGAGCT
>JBAQWH010000180.1:0-5129 GCA_049298815.1 Thermoanaerobaculia bacterium
AGTGTGAAGTGTGAAACCCAACCGCCCCGGGTCTTTCACACTTCACACTTCACACTTCTTACTTCGGCCCTCCCGGGTCCGTTCCTATTCTTCGGAAGTTTCCAGCGCCGTCGGCTCTTCGACCGGCGGGCTCAGCTGCCACTTCACGGTGTTGTTCGCGATCTCTTCCATCGCGATGCGCGTCGGCTTGGTGAAGCGCGACTTGGTACGCGGATGGGCGCCCTTGATCAGCTGCTCGGCACGCTTCGAAACCAGAAGCACGTACCGGAATCTGCTCCCAACTCCCTCAGGAAGTCTTTCCACTTTGGTGTTCCTCCTTGAACCTCTCGGCCATCGTTGCGATGGCCTCGAGGGCCGTCTTCGTCTGCAGCTTCTTGGCGATGATCGCCGCCTTCAGGCACTCCGCCGCGACGTCGAGGTCATCGTTGATGATGATGTACTGATAGAAATCCTTGCTCTCGCGGATCTCGTCGATGGCCTTCTTGACCCGCAGCGAGATCTCGGCATCCGTGTTCAGCCCGCGCGAGCGGAGCCTCTGTTCGAGCACTTCGAGCTTCGGGGGGAAGATGAAGATGCTCAGAGACCGCCACGAGAGCTCAGGGTCGATGGCGATCTGTCTCGCCCCCTGGTAGTCGATGTCGAGGATGACGTCCTGCCCGCGCTGGAGCCTGCCGACGACCTCTGCACGCGACGTACCGTACTGGTTCGCGTGAACGTGGGCCCATTCGAGAAATTCCCCTTTGTCGCACATGGACTCGAAGGCCTCGGGCGTCACGTAGTGGTAGTTGACGCCCTCGACCTCGCCCGCGCGCGGGCTGCGGGTCGTGTGGGACACCGAGAAATGGAGCTCGATGTGGAGCGGCCGGAGCTGCTCGCGAACCCGGTCGATCAACGTCGTCTTCCCCGCTCCGGAGGGACCCGAAACGATGAACAACGTCCCGTCAGAGTGGAAATTATTCGACATTCTGAACCTGCTCGCGGATGCGCTCGACCTCCGTCTTCAATTCTACAACCACGGTCCGGAGGGCCGCCGAGCGTGACTTCGAGCCCATCGTGTTGATCTCGCGGACCATCTCCTGCGAGAGGAAATCGAGTTTCTTGCCGGACGCTTCCCGCCCGCCGATCGCCCGTTCGAGCTGTTCGACGTGATGCGCGAGCCTCGTCAGCTCCTCGGCGATGTCGCCCTTCTCGACCATGATCACGACTTCCTGCGCGATCCGATCCGCCGCGACGTCGGTCCCCGCAGCCGCAGCGATCTCCTGCACGCGCTGCTGGTAAGCCGCGAGGAGCTCGGCGCGGACCTCCTCGCGATGCGACGCCACCTCGGTCTGCATCCGGCGGATCGCCTCCAGGCGCGCTGCGATGTCGGCTCGGAGGGTCTCCCCTTCCGTCTGTCGCATCGCCTTCATCTGCTCGAACGCCTCGGCGACGACGCGCAGCAGCGCCTCGCGCTCCTCGTCGGTGACCTCCATGTCGACCGGCTCTACCTGCAGTAGATCCGGAACGCGGAGCAGATCGCTCGCCGTGAAGGCGTGGCCGAGCTGCAACTCGTCGGCGATCTGCCGCAGCTGCGGGATCACCACACCGGCGATCTGCTGGTTCACGGTGACGTTGTACTCGGGCTGAATGCTCTTCTGCACCCGAACGGAGATGTCGATCTTTCCGCGCGAGAACGTCGCCGCGGCGAGCGAACGGATCGGCGCCTCGACTTCCCAGAGATACTCCGGGAGCCGTACTCCCGCCTCGAGGTAGCGGTGATTGACGCTCTTGACCGTCACCGCGACGGAGAACCGCTCGGACATCGCACCGGAGGCGCGACCGAAGCCTGTCATCGACTGAATCATCTGATTGTCGCAACGCGCGCGAGCCGCCGCGTCACTACTCCTTCCAGAGGCGATCGAAGTCGCGCTCGAGCTCGTCCGTGAGCGCGTTCATCTGCCGCTCGATCTTCAGGCGCCACTCCTCAGCGTCGCCATCCCGCGGAACGCGGATCGGATCGCCGTAGAGGAAGATCGCCTGCGAGAACGGCATCGGCACGAGCATCCGATCCCACGAGCGCAGAAGCTTTTTTTTTTGGCGTCGAATGCGACCGGCACGATCGGAAGCCCGGTCGACTGAGCTGCAAACACCAGCCCCATCTTCACCTCGCGCGCGGGGCCGCGCGGCCCATCCGGCGTGAAGACGATCGACTCCCCGCGGCGGGCACGGCCGATCAGGTCGCGCAGTGCCCCGCTTCCTCCACGCGTCGACGAGCCGCGCACCGCCGAGACGCCGAAGCGCTGATAGACGCCGACGGCAAGGTCGCCATCCTTCGACGCCGACGACATGACCGTGATCGGACGCGGATAACGCGAGTGCAGCATCATCAGGATGTGCATGTGCCAGAACGCGACGATCGACTGCGGCTGCGCGGTGTGCTCCACCCTCACGTGCTTGACACGCAGCGTCGCGTGCAGCACTCGGATGAATGTCGCGGCAAGAGTGGGCAGGAGCTTCATGCGGGGGCGGAGTATATAGCGCGCCGGAGGGCGGACTTCTGTCCGCGGGCGATGGGGTGCCCTCTCACGTGCCGGACTGAAGTCCGCCCTCCAGCTCAGTCCTTTTGCACGACCGCCTCGTCGTCGACGAACTGCAGGTCGTAGAGCTTCCGGTAGACGCCGCGGCGCTCGAGCAGTTGTTCGTGGGTTCCGACCTCGGCAACCGCGCCACGGTCGAGGACGACGATCTTGTGGGCGCTGCGGATCGTCGACAGCCGGTGCGCGATGACGAGCGTCGTCCGGCCGCGCATGAGGTTGTTCAGCGCCTGCTGCACGAGCCGCTCGGACTCGGTGTCGAGCGCGGACGTCGCTTCATCGAGGACCAGAATCGGCGGGTCCTTGAACAGGGCGCGCGCAATGGCCAGACGCTGGCGCTGTCCGCCCGACAGCATCACCCCTCCCTCGCCGACGACGGTGTCGTAGCCGAGGGGAAGCTGCGTGATGAACTCGTGGGCGTTCGCTGCCTGTGCGGCGGCGATGACGAGCTTCTCGTCGACGCTCTCGAGCCCGTACGCGATGTTGTTCCGGACGGTGTCGTTGAAGAGGACGACCTCCTGCGTCACGAAGCCCATCAGTCCGCGAAGCGACTTGAGTGTCACGTCGCGGACGTCGCGGCCGTCGACCGTGATCCGCCCGCTCGTGACGTCGTAAAAACGCGGCAGGAGGTTCACCAGCGTCGACTTGCCGGCACCGCTGCCGCCGACGAGCGCCACGATCTCCCCGGGAGCGACGACGAGCTCGACGTCGCAGAGGACGTCCTTTCGCTCGGTCCCGTACGCGAACGATACCGATTCATAGCGGATGCCGCTCCCGACGCTCTGGAGCTCGGTGGCATTCGGCTTCTCGCCGACGTCGTTCGTGACGTCGATCATCCGGAACACCCGCTCGGCCGCGGCCAGAGCGGTGTTCACCGAGAGGTTCACCTTGTTGAGCTTCTTGATCGGCGCATACATCATCGCGAGCGCCGCGAGAAACGCGACGAACTCGCCGGTCGTCAGCGTCCCGTTCTCGATCCGCCGGTGCGCGTAGAGGAAAAGGAGCAGCATGCAGACGCCGGCGAGCAGCTCCATCACCGGCGAGGTCAGCGCCTGGATCCTCTGCGCGCGGAGCATCGACTTGAGGTAGCGGGCCGTCGCCGCGTGGAACCGGCGGATCTCGAACGGCTCCATGGTGAAGGCTTTGACGATGCGCACCCCGCGAATCGTTTCCTCGAGCAGCGTCGCGATGTCGGCCATCCGCTCCTGCGAGCTGTGCGTGGTGCGTCGCAGGCGCTTTCCGAACTGCACGACCGGCGTCACGATGACCGGCGCGACGATCAGGCAGATCACCGCCAGCTCCGTGTTCGCCACGAAGACGAATGCGATCAGGCCGACCAGCGTGATCGACTCCTGGAACAGGTCCCCCATCCGCGTCGAGACCGCCGCCTGGATGGCGTCGGCGTCGGAGACCACGCGACTGACCATCTCTCCGGTCGAGCGGTCGTTGAAGAAGCGGTGGCTCTGCTGGATGATCTTCTCGTAGAGCTCGTTGCGCAGATCGCGCACCGTCGAGAGCCCGACCTTCTGGAACGCGTACTCGGAGAAGAACGAGGTGAAGGCACGGACCACGAAGACGAGCAGCAGCGCCGCCAGGACCCTCTTCCACTTCTCCGCAGGGTTCGCGTTCCACCAGCCGTCGAAGTTCTTCTTCGCCTTGTCGGCGGTGTTGATGACGAAGCCGCGCTGCCCTTCCGGCTGGTCGCGCTTGAGGATCGATTCGATGACCCGATCCCTGGTCGAGTCGCCGCGGGGTGTCTCGGGCGCCGGCGCGCTGACGCTCGTGCGCGCTTTCGGCGAGGTCAGGACGTCGTCGAAGAGCGGCCGGATGAGCAGCACCAGGACGGTCTGCGTCGCCGCGAACACGACCATCGAACCGAAGGCGAGCGTTGCCCACGATTTGTAGCGGTTCAGGTACCGGTAGAGTCTGCGAAGGACGGACATCGGTGGGTCAGGACGCGGCGGGTGCCGCCGAAACGAGTCTAACGATTTCGAGGGCGACGCGCTCGCTCGCACCCGGCTCGCCCAGCTTCGACCTCACCTCGGCAAGCTCGGCCCGGAGCGCGTCGTAACGTCCCGGCTCCATGACCCGGCGGACTTCGCCGGCGATGCGGACGGGCTCGACTTCCCCCTGGATGAGCTCCGGCACGATCTGCCGGCCGGCAATGATGTTCACGAGGCTGAAGTTCGGAAGCTTCACGAGCCTCCGGGCCAGGGCGTACGTGAGTGGGCTCAGGCGGTACATGACGACCGCAGGCGTACCGAGCACCGCGGCTTCGAGCGTCGCCGTTCCGGAAGACGAGAGAGCGATGTCGGCCGCGGCCACCCCTTCGCCGCGGTCGTGCGGAAGGATCGGCAGCGTGACCCCGGTCGACTCCATGATTTCTTCGAGCATCTCGTGCGCGATCGTCGGGGCCTGGATCACGTAAGCGTCGACGGCCTGGTCGCGTCGCAGCAGGTCCACCGCGCGAAGCATCGGCGGCAGCAGCGAGCTCACTTCCATCCGACGCGAGCCGGGAAGCAGGGCAATCCGCAGCACGTGCTGGTCGCGCGGGCC